>DATCXR010000428.1:0-9336 GCA_036565685.1 Gemmatimonadaceae bacterium | reverse complement strand
AACGGCACGCTCGTGCGGCCGGAGTACTTGGTACCTCGAGAATTCGTGATCCTCGAGGGGTTGCTGACCTTCGCGACGCCGGTGCTACGCCAGTTCATCGACGTCAAGGTGTACCTCGATCCTCCGGAGGAGGTGCGGCGGATCTGGAAGGTGAAGCGCGATACCACCAAGCGCGGTTACACCGAGGCGCAGGTGCTGGCCGAGCTCGAGAAGCGCGAGGCCGACTCGGCCGCCTTCATCCGGCCGCAGCGCGACTTCGCCGATATAGTCGTGCGCTTCCAGCCACCGCCCGGCGTCTCCGCATCGCAGCCCGATGCGAGTTACGATGCGCGCATGGTGCTGCGCCCGACGATCGATCATCCCGACCTCTCGTATCTGGTAGACGGACCGCGGCCGGCCGGTGACGGCGTCCGACTGGAGCTTGGGCGTGACAATGGCCGGCCGGCCGATTTCCTCACGATCGAGAGCGCCGTGACCACCGAGCAGGCCGGCGCGCTCGAGGACTGCATCTGGAGGCATCTCCCGGGGCTGCGCCCGCTCAACGGCGACCAGTTCGGGGAATACGTCGACCTTCGGCAGGTGCGGCACAGCGACCACCTCGCGCTCACGGAGCTCCTGCTCGCCTATAATCTGCTCCGTGGATCCGCTCGTCCCGACTCGATGACCCTGGCGCCGCCGGTGGCCGCGCTGCGGCGCACGGCGCTCCAGCAGGGCACGGACGGCACCAGTGACGCCGAAGGCGTGTCGAGGGCGCCGACGCGCGGCGAAGCAATGGCGGACGCGGAGATGTCGCGCTAGAACTGCAGTCGCACTTTGAACCGTCCCGTGAATGTCAGAGGCCTCTACACTTGAGTCAGTGCCTCTGACATTCACAGGACGGTTCAATCCTGCTTCCCCTCTTCGCCGGCGAAGAGCGCATCGAGCCGCTGATAGCTTGCCTCCATGCCGTCGGTCATTCCGGTGGAGACGGCGGCGTCGCGCGCTTCCTTCGTTCCGAAGTCCAGGACGGTGACCAGCGCGGTGATACCGTTTTTCTCGGTGTAAGTGGAGCGGATCCTCGTCGGATTGTCCAACGGCATCGCGCTGTCGAAGTTGCCGGGATCGTAGTATTGGTCATACGAGAGCTTTGCCGGCTCGCTGACTTCATTGAACGTGCCGAAGAAGCCGAACTCCTGGCCGTTCTCCTCCGAGCGCCAGCGCCAGCGATATTTTCCGCCGGGGCGGACATCCATCTCGCACACCGGCATTGACCAGCCGGGATAGCCGAGCCACCGTTGCGCCAGCTCGGGCACTGTGTGGGCTTGCCAGACCAGCGTGCGCGGGGCGTGGAAGCTACGCGTGACGCGGACTTCCGTGTCGCTCGGCAGCGTGACCTGCGCTGTGAATGCTTCCTTGGTTGTCATGGCGGTTTCCTCCTTTGGGTTGCGTTTTGGGGGATCGGGACTAGCGGCGCTCACGCTTTGATTTCGGCGGCTTGGCCTCCATCTGGCCGAGCAGTTCATCGAGAGCCTCGTACCGGCGCTCCCAGAACTTCCTGTAGTCTTCGAGCCAGGCGACGGCCTCCTGCATCGGCCCGCCTTCGATCTTGCGCGGGCGCTTGTTGGCGTCCTGTCCCGTGGAGATCAGCCCTGCCGTCTCCAGCACCTTCAGATGCTTCGAGATCGCCGGCTGGCTCATGTTGAAGGGCGCCGCCAGCTCCGCTACCGAGGCTTCACCCAGAGCAAGGCGCGCCATGATGGCCCGCCGTGTCGGATCGGCCAGAGCCGCAAACGTCAGATCGAGGCGTTCGGAGGCTTGCATAGCTGCTTCTCACCTGTCATCTATAACCTACTAGTTATAATAACTACTCGGTTATAGACGTCAACCCTTGCCGCGAAGAAACGGTGACGGAGAGCTTCTGGTCGGCCAGGAAGATGGAGCCCTTCTGCTCCCCCGAGCGCACTACCTCTGGGTGAGCATCGCCGCAGTCGTATCGCTCCCCGGCCAGCGCGGTGACCTCGGCCTGGAGCACTTCATGAACCGCTCGGAGACCCAGCGGGATCAGCGCCTGGATCATGGCGATCATCAGCCGGCTTCCCGGTGTCGTCAGAGTGCCGTCAGAGTGTAGTCATCGAACGGGTTGGGGAACTGCTTGGAGAGCTCAATGGGCAGTTCGGTGTTCTGCGTGGCCTGTCGTTTCTCCGCCTTCCGTCATACGCTTCGCATGGGTGGTGTCCTCGGGAACGAGTGGAGATCCTTGGTGGGATTCACACTCTAGTACAGCGGCACCACCCGAATTTCAACTAGCCCTGAGACTCACCCGTCCAGCCCGCTCGCAGCGGGCATTGATCCGTTACGTCCATAGGCGCTCTCCCGATACGCGTCGGCGACCAACAGGTACGCGCCGGTGTGCGGGACGGTGAAACGCAGTAACAGAGCTGGATTCTCGCCGGAGTCGTCGTGAATAATCGACTCGAGGAAAAACGTGTTGCCAATATGTCCGAATCGACATCATCTCAACGCAAGCTGATGGTCGCCATCGTCACAGCGACGCTTGTCACCTTGGCCATCGTTATCGCTGACCTGGCGACCGGAGGCCGTCCTGATCCACCGGAGCAACGTGCTGCGGCGACGCTGCTCAATGGTCCCTGGCGATTCCACACCGGCGATGACCCCCACTGGGCGTACGCCAACACCGACGATAGCGGTTGGGAGACGATCGATTTGACTGCCGCACCGGGCAGCCACGACGACGACGTGGGTCTGCCCGATTACGTCGGCGGGTGGATGGCGTACGGTCATCCCGGCTACACCGGGTACGCTTGGTATCGGCGCGCCGTCACCGTACCGTCCGGACGCGCGCAGTGGGATGTACTTGGGCCGACGCTCGTCGAGGACGGCTACGAGATCTACTGGAACGGACAATTGCTAGGGGGATCGGGGAGGCTCGGGGCACATCCGCGTGTCGTCGGCACGCGACCGCTGCGCTTCGCCCTTCCCGCCGCTGCGGCGGGCACCCGCGGCGTGCTCGCCGTCCGTGTGTTCATGCTTCCGAGGTCCGCGCCCAGCGCTGAAGGCGGCGGGATGCACAGTGCGCCCATGCTGGCCCCACGACCGATAAGCGATGCGCTGCACTGCAGGCAGTGGCAGCGAACCATCGCCGGTTACATCGTCGATGCCATCGAGCCGCTGGCAATGTTCGCGCTCATCATCTTGATGCTCTGGTGTTGGCCTCGCAGCAGCCAAAAGAGTTTCCTGATCTTCGCCAGCATCGCGCTTGCTCTGACGGCAGCCCGGCGCCTCAACAATGCGGTCGCCTCATGGACCGATCTGTTGGATCTGCCCAGCTATTCGTGGCTGGCGAAGGTGATGTGGATCCCAACGGTCGCCGCTTGGACGATGGCCTGGAATCGCTGGAGCGCGCGTCCGTGGCGCAGCATCGACGTGTTGGCTGCAGTCGTGGCGGTGGCCGAAATTTTCGGCGTCTTCATCCCATCCGCCAGTGTGACGAATGCAAGCCGGCTTGCATCGATCGCGCTTTTTGTCCTGATCGGCGCGCGCATCGTCCGCGGCGGACCAATGCGCAACCTGGCACTCGTCACAATGGCGTCGATCATCGCGGTCACATTCGGCGGCGAGCTGCTCGATCCGCTCGGCGTGCCGGGCATCTGGTTTCCGTTCGGCATCGGCGTGTCGCGCTCGCAGTACATATACGCACTCGTCATCCCGCTCATGGCGTTTCTGACCGTGCGAACCTTGTCTTCCGAGAGTACGGATCCATAGGCCATCCGGGAAACACCGTTACCGATGCTCAACTCATTGCAGCCCGGTGGGCTCGAGTCTACTCGATCGCGATTCCCCCGATGGCAGGAACTGAAAAGTCCCGGGGTTGTCAGAGACACGAGCGTGTGACATGTCGCAGCCGCGGCAAAGGCGGCGATGCCTTCAGCTTGCTCGACGGTCCACGCGTGGATCGCTCGTGTCGCCTGCTCGAGATCGCACGGAACGCGCACGAACTCCACCGTGGGTATTCCATGGCCGACATCGAGGAGCACGTAGCCGGCGCGCCAGTCGCCGTCCTTGGGACGGCCGACGCTTCCAGCATCGACGAAGTGAATCCCCTCGATAGTGCGATGCCACGGTTCGTGAGCATGGCCTCGAGCGCTGGTAGGTTCGCGTGGATGTCAGAGATCGAAGCGTAACGCATGGCGCTCTCCTTCCGCGAAGAAGTGGCGTCGCGCCCAGAGCGAGACGTAGACAAGCCCGACCAGCACCGGCACTTCTATTAGCGGACCGATCACCGCCGCCAGTGCCTCGCCCGATGCGATGCCGAAGGTAGCCACGGCGACCGCGATCGCGAGCTCGAAGTTGTTGCCAGCCGCGGTAAACGACAGAGAGGCCGTCTCCTCGTAGCCGAAGCCCAGCTTCGCCGAGAGCACAAAAGCGAGCCCGAACATCACGAAGAAGTAGACTACCATCGGCAGAGCGATCCTGACGACATCTAGCGGAAGCGCGAGTATCCGGTCGCCCTGCATCGCGAACATGAGGACGATGGTGTACAGGAGCCCCACGAGCGCCGTCGGACCGAACCTCGGCATGAATGTATCGGTATACCATCTCTCGCCGCGCCTGGCGACGAGCACCCGGCGCGTGAGATAGCCAGCTAGAAGCGGGACTCCGAGGAAGATCAGCACGCTCTTCACGATCGCCCACATCGATACGTTCACGACCGCCGTCTCGGCACCGAACCACCCAGGCACCACGCTCAGGAATAGCCAGCCGAGTACGCTGTAGGTGAGGATCTGGAACACCGAGTTGAGGGCCACTAGCACCGCGGCCAACTCGTTCGAGCCGCAGGCGAGCGCGTTCCAGATCAGCACCATGGCGATGCAGCGCGCGAGGCCGATCAGGACGAGTCCATTACGGTAGTGCGGCAGGTCGGGGAGAAACGCCCACGCGAGCGCGAACATGACGACCGGCCCGAGCACCCAGTTGAAGAAGAGCGACGTACCGAGGAGCTTCCCGTTCGCCACGTGCTGGCCGATGGACCCGTAGCGCACCTTTGCGAGCACCGGATACATCATCCAGAGGAGCCCGATCCCGATGGGGACGGAGACACCGGCGACCTGCGCGCGATCGAGCATCGCGCCGAGCCCCGGGAACGCACGGCCGAGCACCAGCCCCAGCGCCATGGCTGCAAAGATCCAGAGCGGGAGGAATCGGTCGAGTGTGGATAGCCCGCGAATGATCGAAGTTGGCGGGTTAGCCGCGCTGGGTCCCCCCCGCGCGTTCGGGGAGGCGGGGGCTCGATGCGCACGACGTGGAGCGGCTTTGGCGGTGGTCATCAGACTGTCGTCCGCTCTCCAGAAGTGTCTTCGGAGCTCAGCACGGGTCGGTGGCACGTGACTTCACGCGCGCCTCCGCCTTGGCGCGTTCCCTACCCAGCGACTTGATGCCACGGAAGCAGGTACGGACGCAATTGATGAGGTTCCGATGGACCGCGTGTTCCGGCTCTGCGAGGCGGTAGTGTGCATACTTCCATTCGCGAGTCGCCTCCACGAGTCCGGACCGGCGCAGATAGGCGAGATGTCGCGACACCAGCGGTTGCGGAAGTCCGAGTATCTCCACGATGTCGCAGACGCAGAGCTCACCGGCAGCGAGCACGCTGAGGATGCGGATGCGGGTGGGATCGGCGAACCCCTTTAAGACTGCATCGAGATCATCGATCGTCGGAGCAGCGACTGCAGGCGGCATGGCTTTCCCGGGATAGCGTCATATACGCATTAACAGATATAATCTGAGTGCGCGTTGGTAATACGTCAACTCCCCTGTTTGCGACCGACTAGTTGTACCGTCAGTCGCGCCTTCTCGGCGAGATACTCGCTCGTGCTGCTTCACCTCCCACTCCTTCCACAGGGAGTAGATGGCCGGAATCACTACAAGTGTGAGAATGGTGCTGCTGATCATCCCGCCCACCATCGGGGCGGCGATCCGCTTCATGACGTCGGCGCCCGTACCGTGGCTCCAGAGAATCGGGAGGAGGCCCGCGATTATCGCGGTCACGGTCATCATCTTCGGGCGCACGCGCCCGACGGCTCCCTCCACCACCGCCGCGTCGATGTCGCCTCGATTCCGGATCAGCCCGCTCTTTCCGCGTTCACGGTATGCCTGGTCGAGGTAGAGCAGCATCACGACACCCGTCTCCGCCGCCACGCCCGCGAGCGCAATGAAGCCGATCGCCACGGCGACGCTCACGTTGTAGTCGAGGAGCCATAGCAGCCACACGCCCCCGACGAGCGAGAACGGGAGGGCGAGCATCACCAACGCGCTCTCTGCCACGCTCCCGAAGTTGACGTAGAGCAGCAGGAAGATGATCGCCAGTGTGACTGGCACGACGACCTTCAGCATCCTGTTCGCCCGCTGCATCGCCTCGTACTGCCCCGACCACTCCAGCCGATATCCCGGTGGCAGCATGAGCTTCTCCGCGACCAGCTGCTTCGCATCCGCGACGTAGCTGCCCACGTCCCGCCCGCGCACATCTACATAGACGATGTTGTCGAGGTACGCGTTCTCCGACTTGATGAGTGTCGGCCCCTTCACGATGTCGAAGTGCGCCAGCGTGCCGAGGGCGACCTGTGCGCCCGAGGGCGTAGCCACCAGCGTGCTGCGAATCACCTCCGGGTCGTCGCGCAGTGCGCGAGGATAGCGCACCAGCACGGAGTACCGCTCACGCCCAGCGATTACCTCTCCAGCCTCCGTCCCGCCCACTGCCGCGCTCGCAGCCTCTAGTACGTCGTCCCCTGTCATCCCATAACGCGCGGCCGCCGAGCGGTCGAGTGTGATGTCGAGGTACCGGCCTCCTTCGGGCCGCTCGGCGAAGACCGAGTTGGTTCCCTGGACGGCCGGCAGCAGCCCTTCGAGCTCCCGACCGATCCGATCGAGGGTGTCGAGCGATGGTCCGAAGATCTTGATCCCTACCGGCGTCTTGATCCCCGTGGCCAGCATGTCGAGCCGGTTCTTGATCGGCATCGACCACATGTTCGCCACGCCTGGCGTCTTCACGGTGTGGTTCGCCTCACTCACGATCGAGTCGTACGTCACCCCCGGACGCCAATCCCTCTTGTCCTCGAGGATCGCTATCGTCTCGATCATCGACATCGGCGCCATGTCGGTGGCAGTCTCGGCGCGGCCGATCTTCCCCAGCACCGTCTTCACCTCGGGGATCCGCGCCAGCGCCGCATCGCGCTGCTGAAGGATCTCCTTGGCCTGCGCCGTCCCTACGCCCGGGAAAAGCGACGGCATGTCCATGATGGACCCCTCGTTCAGAGGCGGCATGAACTCGCTCCCGAGGCGGGACCACGGAAGGATCGTGACTGCCAGCATGGCCGCGGCGCCGAGGATCACTCCCCGCCGGTGATTCAGCACGAAACCCATTACCGGTCGGTAGACGCGGATGAGGAACCGGTTGACCGGATTCGCCGCTTCCGGTTTCACCCGACCTCGGATCACGAGCCCCATCATGAGCGGCACGAGCGTGATGGAGAGGAGCGCGGCCGATGCCATGGACAGCGTCTTCGTCCACGCCAGTGGCTTGAAGAGCCGCCCCTCCTGATCCTGCAAGGCGAACACTGGGACGAAAGAGACGGTGATGATCAGGAGCGAGATGAAGAGCGAAGGCCCCACTTCCTTCGCCGAGTCCACCACGAGCTCCCACCGCGTGCGCGGCGACCCCTCGTGCTCACTCCTCTCCAGGTGCTTATGGAAGTTCTCCACCATCACTATCGCCGCATCGATCATCGCCCCGATCGCGATCGCGATGCCGCCGAGCGACATGATGTTCGCCTCGAGCCCGAGCAGGCGCATCGCGACGAACGCCATGAGGATGCCGACGGGGAGCGTCACTATCGCGACGAGCGCGCTCGATGCGTGCAGCAGGAAGAGCAGCGTGACGCCAGCGACGATGAGCGCTTCCTCCAACAGCTTGCCCTTGAGCGTCGCGATCGCCCGCTCAATGAGATTCGAGCGATCGTAGCCGTTGACGAAGACCACCCCGTTGGGTAGCGAGGGTTGGAGCTCCGCCATCTTCGCCTTCACTCGGTTGATGACGGCCAGGGGGTTTTCGCCGAAGCGCATGACCACCCACCCGGTGACGATCTCGCCCTTTCCATCGAGGTCGGCGATCCCGCGCCGGATGTCGGGGCCTAGCTGCACGCTGGCCACGTCATCCACTGTGATCGGCGCCCCGTCGCGGCCAGTGCCGAGTGAGACCGCGCGAATGTCGTCCAGCGAGGTGAAGCGCCCGCGCCCCCGGACCACGTACTCAGACCCGCTCATCTCCAGCACGCGACCGCCCACATCCTCGTTCGACGCGCGAACCGCTCGGGTCACCTTCTCGAGCGGGATGCCGTACGCGAGGAGCCTGGCCGGATCCACCACTACCTGGTACTGCTGCTCGTAGCCACCGAGCGAGGCGATCTCCGCGACGCCGGGTACGGCGGTGAGCGCTGGGCGCACGGTCCAATCCTGCAGACTCCGGAGCTGGGCGAGGTTGAGCCGGCCCGTCGTGTCGGCCAGAACGTACTGCATCACCCACCCCACCCCGGTGGCATCGGGGCCGAGCATGGGGTGCGCCCCCTCCGGAAGTCTGGTGCTGATGCCATTCAGGTACTCGAGCACGCGCGAGCGCGCCCAGTAGAGATCCGTGCCATCGTCGAAGACCACGTAGACGGCGGATAGTCCGAACTGGCTCATCCCGCGCACGTACTTCGTGTGCGGCACCTTGAGCATCTCGGTTTCGAGCGGGTAGGTGACCTGATCCTCGACGAGCTGCGGCCCCTGTCCCGGCCACTGCGTCATGACGATCACCTGCACGTCCGACAGATCGGGGATCGCATCCACCGGCGTGCGGAACATCGCCCAGATCCCTCCGGCGGTAACGACCACGGTCGCGAGCAAGACGAGGAACTTGTGGCCCACCGACCACTCGATGATGCGCCTGAGCATGGCCGGCTACCTCCGCTCGCGGGGCATCTTCATCCCGCGCATTGAGTCCATTCGCTGGGGCTCCGCCGCCGAATCAGCGTGAGCGGCAGGCATCTGCATGTCGGACTCGTTGTTCATGTCGGACGTGCTCATCTGCCCCATCATGCTCTTCATCACTTCCGCCAGGTTCGATTCGGAATCGAGGAGGTACTGTGCCGAGGTCACCACCCGCTGGCCGGCCTCGAGCCCCGAGAGCACCTCGGTGTAATCCCCTGCAGTGCGCCCAGTCACTACGTCCATGGGCATGAGCTGCCCGCCGCCCATGTCCATGAAGACCAGTGTGCGCTCGCCCGTATTGAGCACGGCCGAGCTAGG
>DATCXR010000375.1:0-5906 GCA_036565685.1 Gemmatimonadaceae bacterium | reverse complement strand
ACGCGGCCGCGGCCGCGGCTACCGTCTGGCCGAGGAACCACTGCTGGACCGAGAGCCCCGCGGAGAGCTTGGGGACGGTAGCGAGCTGAGCCGGATTGTAGAAGATGGAAGCCTCGTCCTTCCCAGCCGCGACGAAGGCATTGCCCAACGCAAGCGCACGCGTGCTCGCGGGCAGCTCGAGCAACGGAACCGAGCTCCCGCTCGCCTGCGCTGTAGCACGAGGCGAGATCAGGCAGGCCGCGATGGCGGCCAGAATGGCGATTCGGCGCATGGCTATTGGGTTTACTATAGCATCCGGTCGCCGAGGTAGCCAGAGACGGCCGGCCCGTAGGCAAAGCGGCCTCGTGCCGCGTATTATTAGTGATTGCGCCTCGCCAGAGCACCGGCGCGCCACCCTCCGCGAGCCAGATGTCATTCGTCCATCTCCACTGTCACTCCGAGTATTCGCTACTAGATGGCGCCAACCGGATCTCCGACCTGATTCACCGGGCTCAGGAGCTCGAACAGCCGGCGCTCGCGATCACCGACCACGGCAACCTCCACGCGGCGTGGGAGTTCCAGGAGAAGGCGCGCAAATCGGGCATAAAGCCCATCATCGGGATGGAGGCATACGTCGCGCCGGGCGACCGGCGCGAGAGAGGGAGACCGCGTAACGGCGGGAAGCCCTACTATCACCTCGTCCTCCTCGCCCGCGACGCCACGGGCTACCGAAACCTCGTCAAGCTCTCGTCGCTCGCCTATACCGAGGGCTTCTACTCCAAGCCCCGGGTGGACCGCGAGCTCCTCGAGCGCTATAACGAGGGGATCATCGTCTCCTCCGCCTGCCTGGCCGGCGAGATCGCCACGCACCTCATGGAGGAGCGCTACGACGAGGCGAAGGCCGTCGCCGCGTGGTACGCCGAGGTCTTCCCCGGACGCTACTACCTCGAGGTCCAGGCGCACGACGCGGGCGGACTGCAGTCCAGGCTCAACGCGCGGGTCTTCGCGCTCGCCGAAGAGGTCGGGCTCCCGGTGGTCGCGACGAACGACGCGCACTTTCTGCGCGACGCGGACCACGACTCGCACGACATCCTGCTCTGCATCGGTCTCGGGAAGGACCGCAACGACCAGGACCGCCTGCACTACGACAATGGGCTGTATTTCAAGAGCGCGCCCGAGATAGCGGAGCTCTTCCCCGAGAGGCCCGACGTCCTCGAGAACACGCTCCGCGTCGCCGACGAAGTGAACGTCGCCTTCGAGAAGAAGTACCACGTTCCGTCCTTCCCCCTCCCCGAAGGAGTCGCGAGCGAGAACGAGCTCCTCGTGCGCCTCGCCAGCGAGGGTGCGCGCGAGCGCTACGGCGATCCGCTCCCCGAGCGCGTGCAGGAGCGGCTCGACTACGAGCTCGGCGTCATCACGAAGACCGGCTACGCGGGCTACTTCCTGATAGTGCACGACTTCATCAAGGCGGCGCGCGATCGCGGGATCCCGGTGGGACCGGGTCGCGGCTCGGCCGCCGGATCGATAGTCGCCTACTCGCTCCGCATCACCGACGTCTGCCCGCTGGAGTTCGATCTCCTCTTCGAGCGCTTCCTGAACCCCGAGCGCGTGTCGATGCCCGACATCGACGTGGACTTCTGCTTCGAGCGCCGCGGCGAGGTGATCGACTACGTGCGCCAGAAGTACGGGCGCGACGCCGTCGGGCAGATCATCACCTTCGGCACGATGAAGTCGCGCGCCGTGGTGAAGGACGTGGGGCGCGTGCTCGGCTTTACCCCGCAGGAGACCGACCAGCTCGCGAAGCTGATCCCCAACCAGCCGAATTACTCGCTCACGGTGAAGGAAGCGATCGTGCAGATTCCCGAGGTGAAGCAGCTCTACCGCAACGACGAGCGGTACAAGCAGCTCCTCGACTACGCGATCGCGCTCGAGGGGCTCTCGCGCCACGCGGGCGTGCACGCCGCGGGCGTGGTGATCGCGCCTGGTCCGCTCGACGAGTACGTCCCCGTCTGCACCCAGAGCTCGAAGGGCGCCGGCAGCAACGGCGACGACGAGACGGTGGTCGTCACGCAGTACGACATGAACTACCTCGAGAAGGCCGGGATGCTCAAGATGGACTTCCTCGGCCTCACCACGCTCACCGTACTGCACGACGCGCTCGAAACCATAAAGGGACGCCACGGCATCGACATAGACTTCGACAAGCTCGGCCTCGCCGACGATGACACGTACAAGATGCTCCGCTCCGGCCGCACCGCCGGCGTCTTCCAGTTCGAGTCTCCGCTGGCCACCGACGTGCTCCGCAGCATGCGCTGCGACCGCTTCGGCGACCTCGTTGCGTCGAACGCCCTGCTCCGCCCCGGCCCGCTCGACACCGGGATGCACAAGGTGTACATCCGCCGCAAGCGCGGCGAGGAGCCCGTCACGTACGCGCTCCCCGAGCTCGAGCCGATCCTCAAGGAGACCTTCGGCGTGATCACCTACCAGGAGCAGGTGATGCGCCTGGCCCAGACCGTCGCCGGCATCTCGCTCTCCGAAGCCGACGTGCTGCGCAAGGCGGTGGGCAAGAAGAACGCGGAGCTGATTCGAGAGGAGCTGGGCAAGTTCATCGAGAAGTCGGTAGCGCGCGGCTACGACCGCGGAATTGTGGAGGATCTCGCCGGGCAGATCGAGACGTTCGGACGTTACGGATTCAACAAGAGTCATAGCGTCGCCTACTCCGTGGTCGCCTTCCGCACCGCATACCTCAAGGCGCACTACCCTGCCGAGTTCATGGCCGCGCTCCTGAGCTCGTGCATCGGCGATTCCGACGGCGTGGTGAAGTACATCAACGAGGCCCGCGAGATGGACCTCGAGGTGCTCGCGCCGGATGTGAACGAGTCGGGCTACAAGTTCACGGTGGTGGGCGACAACCGCATGCGCTTCGGACTCGGCGCCATCCGCAACGTGGGACGCACCGCCATCGACTGCATCCTCGCCGCGCGGCGCGACGGGCCCTTCACATCGCTCTTCGATCTCTGCGAGCGACTCGACCTCCGCTCGTGCAACAAGCGTGTCTTCGAGGCACTCATCGCCTCTGGCGCGCTCGACGGACTGGGGGGCCATCGCGCGCAACTCCTCGCCGCGCTCGACTCCGCGCTGCAGGAAGCGGCGCTGAAGCAGGAGGAGATCGCCAGCGGCCAGGGCTCGCTCTTCGGCGACATGGGCTCCGAGGAGTCGAACGCTTCCCACATCGGCCACACTCTCCCCAACGTCCAGCCGTGGACCGACAGCGAGCGCCTCGCGCGCGAGAAGGAGATACTCGGCTTCTACATCTCCGGCCACCCGCTCGAGCCCTTCCGCATGGAGGTGGAGATCTTCGCCTCCCACACCGTCTCGAAGCTCGGCACCTGGACCGACCAGCCGATCACCCTCGGCGTGGTGGTCACCAACATCAAGCGCCAGGTAAGCAAGCGCACCGGCGCCGAGTTCGCGCGCTTGACAGTGGAGGATTTCACGGGATCTTCCGAAGCGCTGGTCTTCCCGGAGGCGTGGACGCTCCTGGCCGACCGGATCAGGCCGGATGTGCCGATACTTCTGAAGGGTGGCTACTCGAAGCGCGACCAGGGAGTCGAGAACCCCACCTTCATCGTGGAGTCGGTGACCCCCTTCGTGGAGCTGCGCGCCATGGGCAACGTGGCCGTCTCCATCGAGCTCACCGCCGGTGCTTCGATATCGGCCGAAGTCATGCATGACGTGAAGGATGTCGTACAGGTCCACGCCGGCTCCGCGCCGCTCGAGCTGCGCTGGAACGACGGCAACGGTACCTCCGCGCGACTGCGCTCCCGCAGCCTGAGAATCGCGGTTACGAACACTGCACTTAACGACCTGCGGGCACTGCTCGGTGAAGACCGGGTGCGCCTGGTGAGAGGAAGCTGAGATGGCCAGCCCCACCATGGAGTTCGAGAAGCCGATCGTGGAGCTCGAGCGGCAGATCGAGGAGCTGAAGAAAACAGCCGGGAAGCGCCAGCTCAGCGTGGACGTCGAGATCGCCCCGCTCGAGCGGCGGCTCGCCGAGCTGCGCTCGGAGGTGTACAGGAACCTCACTCCTTTCCAGAAGGTGCAGGTCGCGCGGCACGTTCGCCGTCCGTTCACGCTCGATTACATCCAGCTCGCCTTCACCGACTTCATCGAGCTGCATGGCGACCGCCTCTTCCGCGAAGACGCGGCGATCATCGGCGGCTGGGCGCGGCTCGACGGCGAGACCGTGATGGTCATAGGCCAGCAGCGCGGCCGCGACACGAAGGAAAACCTGAAGCGCAACTTCGGAATGCCGCATCCCGAGGGCTACCGCAAGTCGCTCCGCCTCATGAAGCTCGCGGAGAAGTTCCACGTGCCGGTCATGACGCTCATCGATACCACGGGTGCGTGGGCCGGCCTCGGCGCCGAGGAGCGCGGCCAGAGCGAGGCGATCGCGCGCAGCCTCTTCGAGATGAGCCGGCTCGAAGTTCCGGTGATCGCCACGGTGATCGGCGAGGGCGGATCGGGCGGCGCGCTCGCGCTCGGTGTGGCGGACCGCGTGCTCATGTTCGAGAATTCGGTGTACTCGGTGATCTCGGTGGAAGGGTGCGCCGCGATCCTCTGGAAGGATGGCAAGAGCCCGGAGATGAAGGAGCGCGCCGCGTCGGCTATGCGCATAACCGCGCAGGATCTGCTGGAGCTGGGTGTGATAGATGAGATCATCTCCGAGCCGCCGGGCGGCGCGCACGCCGACCACGAAGCCTCCGCGAGATCGCTTCAGGAAGCGCTCGTGCGTAACCTGGATGGGCTGCGCCGCTACAAGCCCGATAAGCTCGTGCGCCGGCGTCGCGAGAAGTACCTCAAGATGGGGCAGTACTCGGAGTAGCCATGACGCATCTGGTGGAAGTCGCGTTCAAGGGGAACCGCAAGGAGTTCTACCTCTGGGATGGTGAGGAGGTGCCGCGGGTCAGCTCGTCGGTGATCGTGGAAGCCGATCGCGGCGAGGACCTGGGACGCGTCCACTCGGTTGGCGAGCTCGCGACCCGGCGCTGCACGGGCTGCTCCCACGGCTGCGGTAGTGAGCAGCCGCGGCTCCGGATGCTCCGACCCGCCACCAGCGACGACGAACGTCGCGCCGCCGAGCTGCGCGCGCAGGACGAGGACGTGCGCCGCAAGGCCATGGAGCGGGTGAAGGCGCACGGTCTCGTCATGAAGGTGTCCGACGCCGAGTGGCAGTGGGACCGGAAGAAGCTCACCTTCTACTTCACGGCCGAGAGGCGCGTGGACTTCCGCGCGCTGGTGCGCGACCTCGCGTCGGCGTTCCGCACGCGCATAGAGCTCAAGCAGATCGGAGTGCGCGACGAAGCCAAGCGACTCAGCGGCATCGGCCGTTGCGGCCGCGAGTACTGCTCGGCGTCGTGGCTCCCGGAGCTGCGCCCGGTGAACCTGCAGGTGGCCAAGGACCAGCGCCTCTCGCTCAACCCGTCGCAGATCTCCGGCGCGTGCGGGCGGCTCATGTGCTGCCTGCGTTACGAGCACGAGTTCTACGTCCAGAGCCGCAAGCGCTTTCCCAAGGAGGGGAAGATCCTCGTCACGGCGAACGGCGAGGAGCAGGTGGTGTCGAACGACATCTTCGGTGACCGCGTCACGCTGCGAAACTCCGAGGGCGACATCCGAGTCGTCCCGCTCGCGGAGTTGAAGGCCGCGATCGAGCGGCGTGGATCCGGGTCGCCTCTCTCTCAGCGCCGGGTGCGCGATGAGAGCGACGCCGACTCCGCGCCCGATCCCGACCTGGACTCCGAAATCGCGACCGACGAATCGGTACCGGACGATGCTCCTCCCGGGGAAGATTCGCGACGGCGGCCCGGCGCGCTCGACGAGCACGCATCCGGCGAGCGACGTCCGCGTCGCACCCGCGGCCGCCGCGG
>DATCXR010000333.1:0-8808 GCA_036565685.1 Gemmatimonadaceae bacterium | reverse complement strand
GCGGCTCGAGCCGAACGTGGCGACCGGCGAGAGTACAGGGGGCGACGACCATCGGCGAGGGTTCGGCGGCGCGGTGCATGGCAGGCTCTCGTAATCGAGACGTTAGGTCGATACATGTCTCCGAAAACGCACCCCGGAGCTCGGCAGTTCCACTCCGGGCGACTGGAGCCGTAAGGGCTACAATGCGACGATACGTCCGAACTCCATGCGCGCGGGATCCGTCACCGTGCCGTTCGGGCCCGTCGTCACGCGCTTGGTGATGGTGAGGCCGTTTGCGTTGAGCATACCGGTCGCGACGGTCACGAAGCCGTCTACATCATCGAAGGTGAGGGTGGCTTCCATGCCGGCGGCCTCGTAGCTCCCCGATGCGCTCGGGTGGGTGACAGCGTCTGGATCGCCGTTGTCGCATACCAGCCGGCGCTCGCTGATGGTGGTGAAGCTGCCATCCGGATTCAGCGTGAGCGCCATGGCGGCGAGGCGATCCTCGCAACGCACGCTCTCGCTGCCGGGCGTGGTTGGATTCTCCACCATCACGCGGAGCACGACCGGGAGTGTGTGCGAGTCGTATGATGTGAGCGTGTACGAGCCCTCTGCGCTGACCGTGGGTTCCATGCCGCCGTCAGAACAGGCGGCGAGAAGCATGATCGCCCCGCTGGCGACACGGCTCGTAAAAGTGAATCCCCTTCTCCACATCCCGGCGTTCGGCATCTCTCGCGCTCCCGATTTCACGTGACCCAGACGCAGCGAAGCGAACCAGGCACGGCCGTGCCGGTTCGCTTCGACGATACGACATCATATGTCCCGGCGTAAGAGCCTTACGTCCTTTGCTCCACGCCTCCCCGATCCTCGTACGTCTCCTCTGCCCCGCTCCGCTCGCGCGCGGAAGCACCGCTCGCTGACTGCCCCGCGCCGCCGCGCGTACTATAGGCGAGAACTGTACCAGAAAACGTCAGCCGAGCGTCATAGCGAAGCGTGGCAACGACTTACGGACCGCCCGCGAAGATCCCAGCGCCGTGAGCCGGAGCCGCTCCCCGGGCACCTACGAGGGCCGCAGCCCCCGCAGCCGCGCCACGTCGGGGATGAGAATCCGGTTTCGGCCCAGCGACTCGATCAGCCCTTTCTCCCTGAGCTGCTTCATGGCGCGCGACACCGACTCGCGCGCGGTACCAAGTTCGAGCGAGAGCTCCTCCTGCGTCCTTCTGAGCGCGATCTCCACCCCGCGCGGCCCCTGCTTCCCGTTCCGCTCCGCGTAGTCGGCCAGCCACATCGCGAGCCGCGCGGCCACGTCGCGAAAGGCGAGCGTCTCGGTCACCTGCACCAGGTGCCGCAGCCGGGCACCGAGCCCGCGAATGATCGCGTGCGCGACGTCGGGGTGCGTGCGGTAGAGGTACTCGAATTCCGGCCGCGGAAGGAACACCAGCCGCGTCTCCTCGATGGTCATCGCCGAGGCGGGGTACGGACCTCCGTCGAAGAGCGGAAGCTCGGCAACCGGCCGGCCCGCGCCCTCGATGTGTAGCACCTGCTCCTTCCCCTCGGGGCTCGTCCGGAAGATGCGTACGCGGCCGTGCTCCACGATGTACAGACCCCTGCACGTTTCGCCCGCGGTGAAAAGCACGTGACCCGGCGCCACCGTGCGCGCCACGCAACGCTCGGCGAGGCGGCCGATGGCGACATCGTCGAGCTCCGCGAAGATCGGGAGCTGCCGGAGGAGCGCGTGGGTATTCATGATCCACCAGCAAGTAAGCATCGCGCATCGCGCGTTGCCAGCTATAGTTGCTACACGGCCGCCGACCCGTGACAATCGTCACGACCCTCGCTGCGGCAGCCGATCACTCTTCGGCGCCGCGCCGCGGGGCGGCTATCCTTCGAAGACCCCGACCACCACAAGCATCGCTACATGCACTCTCTCGTTCGCCGCTACATCAAGACCGCGATCGCATTCCTCGCCGTGGGGCTACTGATAGGCGGCTGGATGATCGTGCGGCGCGAGCTTTACGGAAAATATCCAGCGCCGTACCTGGTGAGTGCCCACACGCACGCGCTCTTCGTGGGCTTCGTGATGATGATGATCCTCGGCGTCGCGCTCTGGCTCTTCCCCCGACCCGAGAAGGGCGATGAGCGCTACAGTCCGCGCATGGCGAACGCCGCGTACTGGGTGCTCACCGTAGCCACCGCGATCCGCGTGGGCGGAGAGCTGCTGCGCGCGGGCGTGGACGCGCTCTGGCTTCGGCTGCTCGTGGCCGCGGCGGGACTCGGCCAGATCGTGGGGATACTGCTCTTCTTCTACACGATCTGGACACGCATACGCCCCGTGGGAAGCGCGACCCGCGAGGCGAAGGGCGAGCGATTCTGAGCAGGCTCGCGGCGCCAGGCGAAGGATGAACCAAGAGAGATAGAGAGCACGGAGAGCGACAGGAAGCGAAGGCGACGATGAAACGTGACAGAGTAGCGGGACCAGCGATCCCGCGCAGAATAGTGGGCTTCCACAAGGACGACGAGCAGCACTGGGTAGCGGACCTCGAGTGCGGCCACACGCAGCACGTGCGTCACGATCCACCCTGGCAGGTGCGAGAGTGGGTCACCACGCCGGAGGGACGCGAGAGCCGGATAGGGACGGAGCTCGAGTGCGTGAAGTGCGTGCAGGAGGCACGCTAGCGAGCAGCGAGATCCGGTAGTGCTACTCCTGCTCCTTCGCTATGGCGATCGCGGTCGAGTCGCGGTGCTCGGCCTTGAGCAGGAAGTAGCGGACCCATTGCACCACCACCGCCAGCAGGAGCGCGAAGAGGAGAATCGCTATAGTGCGGCGGATGGCCATGTGCAGAGCGAGCGATGGCCAGTCCGACCACCGCGCCAGCTGGCTCCCTATGCGCTCTATGCCCGCCGCGATGAGCACTGCGCTCACCACCGCCTCGGTCGCGCTTTCGACGATCGCGAAGAGCGGCGCGCGCCAGAGCCAGGTGCGCACGGTGTGGTTGCCCAGGTGCGCGGTGGTCAGGCCGAGGAGGAGGATGAAGAACCCGGCCACACCGGTGAAGAAGAGCCAGAGGCTGTCCGGTCGATGCGAGAGCACGAGCCAGCGATAGAGGTGCACCACCACTCCGGTGATGACCGCCATGCCGACCAGCGAGACAGCGAGGCGCCGCAGCGACGAGAGCTCCCGTAAGCGCCACTCGATCGTGTGCCGCGGGAAGAAGTCGACCATGGGCCCTAGTATAACTCCGCGCCGCCGAATTGGGACGGGGGAAGGCCGACGGGGCGCCCCGGTGGTCGCCGCCGCGACGGACTGCGAGCCGGCGACCACCCGGAGACGGCAACGACTCCGGCGCGCCGAGGGTCGCCGGAATCATTGCCGCCGAGGGTGCATCACTGATGCCAGGCGAGACCCGTGAGCGCCACTCGATACTCCTTAGCCTGCGCGTCGTACGTCACCTTGTACGACGTCGGGAAGTAGCCGGGCTCGGGATACAGCTCGGGAACGGGGATAGCGCCGCTGAAATTGGGCTTCGACAGCAGGTACGCGCGCGTGACCATCGGCTCGTAGAAGGTGAAGCGACCGTTCCAGCTCCCGTAGATGAACGTCTTCGTGAAGGGCTGGTAGTTCTCCGGATGTCCAAACATTGCCTGCAGCTCTGGCGAGCGCACGTCGCTCCAGTGCACGCCCATCATCGGCACCGCGATGTCGGCGGGCGACTGCCCCGGACCCGCGAGCGCGGCGTAGAAGGGCGGCACGTACGCACCGCTCGGGAGGTTGTTCGCCTCGGCGGCGAAGTTCGGATTGCCTGGGACTATGGCATTACGCTCGGCGAGCGTGATGGTGTAGAAGTGGAAGTCGAAGTGCGGCACCGTGTAGACCTGCGGTGGCGGATGCCCGAACGGGTTCCAATCCAGCTCGACCAGCTTGTACGGATCGGGAGCGAGCGCGGGGAGCGGGAGCAGGTACATGTATGCCATCTCGGTGCTCGGCAGCCCCTCGAGCGCGGCGGAATCGAGCGCGACGCCCAGTTCGAGCGGAGCCGTTCCGTGCTTCGAATCGACTACTACGTAGGTGCGGGCCATCCCGTTGCCGATTTTCACGGGTGGACCGTACTGACGGTGCAGGCCTGCCTGGTCGTAGCCGGCTCGCGCGAGTGATATCTGCGCGCCGCGATCGGCGCTGGTGGGGACAGGGGAGTCCGGTGCGCAGGCGCCGAGCACGAACAGCGCGGCGACCACTCCCGGCGATATGCGGGAGCTGCGAATACGCGCCATCTAAACCTCGGGTGACGTTCTTGTGAGATCCGGCGCGAGTTGCACCAAGCGCCGCCGCCGGCCGGAACAATCGAGCAGCGCACAGCGAATGTATGGGCTCCAATGTTTCCGTCAAGGCCCACCACCGCAACGGCTTACGGCCGCGCCTGGTACCTTCTGAAACAGCCCTCGACGCGGAAGCCGTTGTACGGGCCGTTCTACTCACGGTTCATCGCGCGGGCGTGCGGATGCGGTGGTATGTCGCGGCTGGTCGGGGTCATCGCGATAGACGGTACATCGCGCGGACCTGCGGAGGCGGAGGTCGCGGAGGTGAACTGAGAGGACGCGGAGAACGTTCTCCGGCAGCAGGCATCGCGATCGTGAGACTGGCTGTGTCGCGAAAGAAAGCTCCCCTCGGTTAGGGGCGCGGAGAACGCGGAGGAGCGCGGAGAACGCGGAGAAATGCCGTAGGGCAGAGATCTCGAACAGGAGCTCTTGGGGAACTGCTCCCGCACCCAGAGTCCTGCCCACCCGGGCAGGACTGGAGGTGAGGGAGCAGTTCCCCTTTTTTCTTTCTGCCGCTTGCGGCTGGTAGCCTGCTCCCTGTGCCGTTCTCCGCGTTCTCCGCGGTCCTCCGCGCTCTCCGCGATTTCTTTCCGAGAGTGGCCTTCCTTCGAAAAGCAGCCAGTCTCACGATCGTGATGCCTGCTGCCGCAGGACGTTCTCCGCGTCCTCTCAGTTCACCTCCGCGACCTCCGCCTCCGCAGGTCCGCGCGATGAACCGTCTGTGGCGATGATGCCGAAGAGGAGCGATGTATTGCCGCCTCCGCACGCCCCGCGATGCTGACGAAGTGCGGCGTGCGTGCCGCACACTGGGGATGTGCCGCGTCATACGCGGCTACCGACGGCTGGCCACGCGCGGCGGTCCCCGGCGGCGAAATGACGCAATCGCAACGAGATGGCACCCGGATTCGCCGCGCTGACCCCGCCGGCCGCCGCCCGTGGTCACGGCACGAAAGCTGACTCTGCCAGGGTGCTCGGGTCGGCTTCCTTCACCTCACCGACCCGGTACTCGAACTCACGAGGGATTGCATGCTGCCGGTACCGAAGGACGACGTGATCTTCAGACGACTCGCCGACGGCGCGGTGGTATACCACTGCTCCGAAGAGATCTACTTCGGTCTCAACGCCGGAGGCGCGCGCGTCTGGGAGCTCCTCCCTCCCGTTTCGCGCTCGCTCGACGACATCGTCGAGTCCATCGCGCGCGAGAACCCGGATACCGACGTCGCTACGATAAGGCGTGATGCCGAAGCGGTGATCGCCTCCTTCGAGCGCTACGGCCTCGTCAACGCCGCCTAGCCCGCACGTCACGTGAGCTCGATCCTCGGCACCTTCGACCCCTTCCTCGGCGCGACCGACTCGCGAGAGCTGAGCCGCATGCTCGCCGCGATGGCGCATCGTGGCGCCGACTGCACGCTAGTGCGCCACGTGGGCAGCGGCGCTCTGGCAGTGGCGCGCTGCGAGTGGGAGCTCACTCCTACGCACGCGGGTCCGGTGATGATCGCAGAAGAGAACCGCGTGACCGTCGCCGCCGACGCGTCGCTCTTCTACCGCGCTGATCTCATCCGCAAGCTGCGCTACCGCGGCGTCACTCCGGCGGGCGACACACCGAGTCAGCTGATTCTGGCGGCGTACCAGGCGTGGGGAAGCGAGTGCGCGCGCGAGCTCGAAGGTGATTTCGCGTTCATCGTATGGGACGAGCCGCGCCGCTCGGTCTTCGCCGCACGCGACTTTACCGGCAAGCGGCCGCTCTACTTCACCGAGGCGGGCGACAGGCTCCTTGTAGCGTCTTCGCTCGCCGGGCTCCAGGCGCACACACATTGCGCCCGGGAGCTCGACCTCGCGGTCATCGCGGAGGAGGCGGCCGTTCTCGCGGGTACGGCGTCGGCAACCTGCTGGCGCGGCGTCCACCGGCTTCCTCCCGGTCACTACCTGCAATGGCGCCTGGGCGAGCGCGCTCGTGTCGCCCCGTACTGGGACGCTCCGCTCTTCGCCGATCGCGATTCGGGCCAGGCGCCGTTCGACGAAGCCGCTGAGGAGCTGCGCCGGCTGCTGACCGACGCTATGGACGAGCGTCTCTCGAAGCGCGGCACCACCGCGCTCTTCCTGAGCGGTGGCTGGGACTCGCCGTCGCTCTACGCCACCGGCCAGCGGCTGCTGAGCGATGCGGGCGACGGCACTCGCCGCCTCGAAGCCGTGTCGGTCTCCTTCCCCGAGGGAGATCCGGGGCGCGAGGACGAGGTCATCTCGTCGATCGTGGGCTACTGGGAGGGAAAGACGCGGTGGATCAGCTCCCGCGACATCCCGCCGCTCGGCGGGCTCCTCGAGCGAGTCGCGGGCCGTGACGAGCCCTTCCCGCATCTCTTCGAGATGATGAACCGTGCGCTCGCGCGCGCAGGTCGTTCGCTCGGCGCGCGCGTGGTGCTCGATGGCAACGGCGGCGATCAGCTCTTCCAGGCATCGACGGCGTACCTCACCGATCTCTTCACGACGGGGCGCTGGCCCACTTTCGCTCGCGAGTGGCGTGCGAGGGGAGGCGGCGACTGGCGCGAGCTGCTGCGCTGCACGCTACTCCCTGCGCTCCCCGCCTCGACGCTCCACCGGATCGCCGAAGCCAGAGGCGGAAAGCCGCTGGTAAACACTCTCGAACACGCCCTCCCGGACTGGATCCGCCCCGCGTTCGCGCGCGAGCACTCGCTCCTCGAGCGGGAGCGGAGCAACGTGCTGCGGCGCGATGGTCGCAGTCGTGCGGCGCGAGAGAGCGCCTGGCAATTCACACGGCCGCTCATCGGACGGATGACCGCGTCTCTGGGCGGGCTCGCGCTCGAGGAGGGCGTGGAGCACCGCTCCCCCTTCACCGATGCGCGCGTCGTGGCATTCGCCGCCTCACGCCCAGTTCTGGAGAGACGGTCCGGAAGGGAAACGAAGCGCCTGCTGCGGCGAGCGATGAAGGGCCTGCTCCCCGATGCCGTGCTGGCACCACGCCCTTATCGCACCGGGAGCCCCATTCGCTACCTCACGAACGCCATCGTAGCAACGATGCCGTCGCTGATCGATCTCACCATGAAGAACCCGGTACTCGGCGATCTGGGGATCATCGAGCCGGCAGTGTTCCGGCGGATGTGGGAGGAAAGCGTCAGACGGGACGATCTGAATCTCTGTGTCTCGCTCTACCTCACGATGGAGGTGGAGCTCTGGCTCCGCGCTCGCGCCATGCGCGGGAGCGAGCGCGGTGGAAGTCTACCGGTGCGGCGAGCAAGGCTGGCGTTCACGAGCTGAGCTCTTCAGGCGACGGCACGGCCATGGTGGTCTGGTCGTCGTAAGGGGCAACGATGCCCCGATCTACTCAACGAGGAGGAACTGAATGTATTCCACTCCCACAATCGAGCGCTTCGGGACGCTGCGTGAGCTCACGCAGGCGGGCAAGAGCGACCCGGGCTTCGATCTCTCCATCGGCGTCGGTGAGGATTCCGACCAGCCCAACGGCTGCACGGCCGCCGCGGCGCCCGGATCGGCCGCGGCCTGCGTCGAAGCCCGCTCCTGATCGCGGAGCAGCGCGGAAGGTGTCGGAAGCACGGCACCTTCCGCAGCTCTCGAACTTTCTGATGCCCGACTATTCGGTGTACGGCGGATCTCTCAGCTCGGAGATCCCGTTCGCGACGCTACCTCCCGGTAGCGGCGCGCCGCGATGGACGCTGCGGTGCGCCAGCGGGGAGCCGCTGGCCGCCGAGCTGCAGCAGCTTGGCGAGGACGAGGTAGATGCTGCCACGCGCGTCCGGCTCTTCCGTCACTCCGGCGGGTTCCGCCTGGAGTACGACGACACGGGCATCTTCGACGTGGACACCACCGGCGCGCACATCGACTGGTACGCCGGTCAACGCGCGGTAGTGGAGGCGGTGCAACTCGATGTGCTCGGCCGCGTGCTCCCCGCAGCGATGCACGCCTCGGGTGCGCTCTGCCTGCACGGAAGCGCCGTAGAGCTGAATGCCGGCGCGGTGGCCTTCCTCGCGCCCAAGCGCCACGGGAAGTCCACGCTCGCGCGCGCTCTCGCACGAGCCGGTGCTCGCGTCGTCACCGACGACGTGGTGGCCATAGACCTCGAGCCCGAGCCACGCATGCGCCCCGGTGTACCGCAGCTCAGGCTCCTGCGCGACTCCGCGCGTCACCTCGGCGCGGGCGAAGAGGCGCTCGCCGGCCCTGGCAGCAAGGTCGTGCTCCAGCCCGATGATTCGAGCCGCACCACGCGCTCGGAGCTCCCGCTCGCGGCGCTCTACATCCTCCAGCCGATGCGCGCGGAGCTCGCCGTGGAGAGCGCGGAGCGAGTGCCCCTGGCCGGCGTGGCGGCCGCGATGGCGCTCCTCCCGCAGGCGCGGCTGGCACCGCTCCTCGGGAAGTCCGAGGCCTCGGTACTGCTCGACCGCGCGGTACGCCTCGCGACCGTCGTCCCCACCTACACGCTGCGAGTGGCGCGCGACTTCGGCCGGCTGGACGAAGTCGTTTCGCGGCTGCTCGCGTGGCACG
>DATCXR010000308.1:0-8888 GCA_036565685.1 Gemmatimonadaceae bacterium | reverse complement strand
AGCGCCGGCAGCAGGAGTCGGAATCTCATGGCTCTGGATGTCCTGGTCAGGGTTACTCGCCGGGCGCTCAAAATCCACCTCTGATGCCGATGCTGAAGGTGCGGGCGATCGGATACGCGAAGTAGTCGGTGCTCATGACGATGTTCGCTCCGGCACCGGCGCTGTTCACGTCGGGGTTGTAGCCCGAGTAGTCGGTGAAGGTCTTGAGGTTGTGACCCGAGACGAAGATCTGTGCGTTCTCGATGCGCAGCGGCGCGAGGAGACTCGCCGGTAGCGCGTACGAGAGCGTGACCTCCTGGATCCGCAGGTACGAGCCATCTTCGATGTAGCGGCTCGAGATCTCGTCCGCACCCGAGGTGCAGTCGTAGCTCATGCGCGGCATGTCGGTGACGTCGCCCGGCTTCTGCCAGCGATCGAGCGCGCCGGCCCACATGTTGTCCCAGGTGCAGCCGCCGTCATCCGTGAAGAGCCGCATCATGTTGAAGATGTCGGCGCCCTTGCTGAACTGCAGGAAGGTGCGGAGCGAGAAGCCCTTCAGCGAGAACTCGTTCGAGAGGCCGCCGAAGAAATCGGGCTGCGGATCGCCGACGATCACCTTGTCGGCGGACGTGAGCTCGCCGTCACCGTCCACGTCGCGGAAGATCGCGTCGCCCGTCGCTGGATCCACACCCTGGAACTCGTACATGTAGAACGCGCCGAGGGGCTGGCCTTCGGTCACGATGCTCGTCTCGCGGCCGTTGATCCCGGTGGTGAAGGGCTGGCCGCCGAAGAGCTTGGTCACCTTGTTACGATTGCGCGTGAGGTTCAGCGTCGTGGTCCATCCGAAGCCCTGCTCGTTGGACGGACGGAAATTCTGGGTGGTGACGCTGAGATCGATGCCCCTGTTCTCGATGTTGCCCACGTTGTCCCACACACTGCTGAAGCCCGTGGTGAGAGCGATGGGCCGCTGGACGAGAAGGTCCGACGTCTTCCTGATGTAGTAGTCGGCGGTGACCCCGAGCCGTCCATCGAAGAGGAAGAGGTCCATACCGCCGTCGAACTCGCGGGTGTTCTCCCAGCGGAGCGACGGGTTGGCGATCGACACCGGCGCGCTCCCCGGCGTTCCGGCATACGACACACCGCCGGCGAGAGCCCGCGCGGCGAAGTCGCCGATTCCCTGGTTGCCCGTCTCCCCGTAGCTGGCGCGCAGCTTCAGGCTGGCGACCCTGCTGAGTCCCTCGGCGAAGGGCTCGTCGGACACTACCCAGCCGACCGAAGCCGCGGGGAAGACGCCGTAGCGGCTGTCCTCACCGAAGCGCGAGGAACCGTCGGCGCGCAGGCCCGCGGACAGGAGGTAACGGCCGAGCAGCGAGTAGTTGGCGCGCGTGAAGAAGGAGACGAGGTTGTTCTCGGTGGCGTGACCGTCGTACTCCGTGACGATGCTGGCGTTGCGCACGTACTTCGTGAATCCGTCCGGGAAGTTCTCACCGCGGACGAAGTTCAGGTCGGAGTCGTTGTGCTCCACACTGGCTCCGCCAATGATCTCCAGAGTGCTGCGATCGTCGCGAAGCGCGTCCACCGTAGCGAAGCTCTCCATGACGTAGCGGTTCACGCTGGTGTGGCCGCTCTTGCCGACACCGCCGTTGCTTGCAGCGTAGGTGCGGTCCACCAGCGGCGACTCCCACTGCTCCTCATCCAGCCCCAGCACGTCCATTCCGAGGCGGCCGGTGAGCGCGACGCGATCGGTGAAGTGGTAGGTCGCTTCGACGTTCCCCATCGCGCGGAGCGTGTTGAGGGAGGTGGAGTTGAGGCTCGCCAGCGCCACCGGGTTCGAGTACCTGAGACCTTCGGCGCGGCCCGCGTAGCTCCCATCGTCGGAGTAGATCGGGCGCATGGGCTGCATGCCGATCGCGTTCGTCACGACGCCGTCGAGGCTCCCATCGCCCTCGATCCGCTGGTGGTCCTCGCGGGTGAGGCCGATCGAAGTGCGGAGCTGCAGCTTGTCGTAGGGATTGAAGTCGAGGTTGAGGCGCGTCGCGATGCGGTTGTACGCCGACCCGATGACGATGCCTTCCTGATCGAAACGCGACGCCGAGATGTAGTACTTGGTCCGTTCACCCCCGCCGCTCAGGCCGATCTGGAGGTCGCTGATCGGCGCGTCACGGAAGATCGCGTCCTGCCAGTCGAAGCTCCGGGCGTCATCCTCACCGACAACGAAGGGATAGTCTTCCGGGTCGTAGCCGTCGTTCTTCGCGCTCTCGTTGTATAGCTCCACGTACTGCTGGGCGTTGACGAGCGGATACTCCTTCGGATTGCTCTGGCGACCGTAGTAGGCGTTGAAGGTGACCTTGGGCTTACCTTCCTGGCCGCGCTTCGTCGTGATCATGACCACGCCGTTGGAGCCGCGCGACCCGTAGATCGCGGAAGCCGCGGCGTCCTTCAGGATGTCGATGGACGCGATCTCGTCAGGGTTGAGGCCCGATACTGCCGTAACATCCTGGCCGCCCATCCCGAGCTGTCCGTAGGAGTCCTGGATGATCGGCACGCCATCCACCACGTACAGCGGCTGGTTGCCGGCGTTGATCGAAGCGGGGCCGCGCACGCGGATGGAGAGTCCGTTGCCGGGGTTACCGGCGTTTTCCATCACCTGCACCCCGGGCGCCTTCCCCTGCAGCGCCGACTCGATGCTCGCCGACGGCGTGTTGGCGAGCTGCTCCGAGCCCACCGAGGAGATCGCGCTGCTCACGCCCTGGCGAGTGCTCGTGCCGTAGCCGACGACCACGATCTCGGAGAGCTGCGCCGCGATCGCCGTGAGGGCGAAGTTCACGGTCGTAGTGTCGTTGGCCGCGAGCGTGACGTCGTGCTCGAGCGGCGCGAAGCCGATGCGCTGTGCGCGCACGGTGACCGCGCGCGCGGGCACGTCACGGAGAGTGTACGCACCATTCTCGCCGGTGATGGTTCCCAGCGTGGTGCCCGTGATCGTGACCTGCGCGCCGACGACCGGCTGTCCGGACGACGAATCCGTGACCGTTCCTCGGACCGTGCCGCTGCCCTGTGCCGCGGCGAGGCGCGGGATGGCGGCGAGCCCGATCGCGAGGGCGATCTTCCAGGCGAAACCGGGAAGTCTCATGAACCTTCCTCCAAAAGGGGTGATGGCTGGATCGTCCAGCCGATGGTTCCAACCGGCCGTCCTGGCTCTCCGGCCGGGCCTTCACTGCTGCGGTTCCGCAGGGCGGCAGGCGAGGCGCCCAGACCGCGTGACACTTCGTCAGCCGCGTTCCGTACGAGCTCGCCGAGCTCCGGGATTCGCTCGGCCGAGATGCGCCCGGTAGGGCCAGCGATGCTGATCGCGGCGATCACGTGGCCCACATGGTCGTGTACCGGTGCGCCGATGGCAACGAATCCCGGCTCCAATTCTTCGCTGGCCACCGCGTATCCCGTCTCGTGCACCAGCTCCAGCTCGCGCGCGAGCCGCGCGGCGGAGGTGATGGTTTTATCCGTGCGCGCTTCGAGACGGGTAGGCAGCGCGCCACCCATCCGCTTCAGCGCGGCGAGGAGCACCTTTCCAGTACTCGTGGTATGTGCCGGCCAGCGCGTGCCGATCTCGCCGCCGCCGCCGAGGAGATATCGTCCCAGTACTTCGTCGATGATCAGCGTGTCGCCGCCGACGAGGACCTCGAGTGTGGCGCTCTCGCCCGTGTGCTCCGCCAGTGCCTCGAGCTGCGATCGGGCAATCGCTCTGAAGTCTGCGGAGCGGAGGGCGTGGGCGCCGAGAACGATGAGTCCAGGTCCCAGGCGATAGACATCGCGCTCTGGATCGCGCGTCAGCATCCCCTCCATTTCGAGCGTGCGCACGAGCCGGAAGACAGTTGCCTTGTTGAGCGAGAGCTCGTTAGCCAGCTCCGTGAGTCCCCACGCGGAGCGGGCCCCGCCGAACGCCTTGAGCACGGCGATGGCGCGGACAACGGCTCTGGTCCCACGAAACGTGGGTTCCGCGAGCGCCGCACTGTCGGAAGTGAAACGCTGTTTCATGAACGGGCACTTACTATTCAACCCATCGCACGCGGAGTCAAGCCTTCATGAGCGAGCCGCGAAGCGCGTCAGCAAATCGTCACCTCACCTCTCGATGCACCGAGGGCCCGGCAGTTCCGCTACTGCACTGCCGAGCCCTCGTAGAGTTACGGAGAGGTCGCGTCGCTACTCGACTCGATGCCCCGCTTCAGTTCCCGCCCGAGGCTCGAGCGACCGCCTCGCCCAACTCGGTGTACGCGCTCCCCACCAGCTCGCGGAATGGCATCGCACGATAGGTGACCTTGCCGTCGGGGGCGATCACGAAGACCACTCTCGTGTCGAGTCCCGCCTTCTCGCTGAAGATACCGTACTTTCGTCCGATCGCCCCGCCGGAATCGCTCACGAAGAGCATCGGAAACCCTTCATCGTGCGCCCATGATGCGAGCGCGGTATCGGGGTCCACGCTGATCGCGATGACGGTGACGTCCTTTCCATTGTTGAAAAGCTTGGCGTACTGATCACGGTACGCCTCCATTTGAACCGTTCAACCTTTCGTTCGCGCCTTGTAGAAGAAGGCGAGTACGACTGTCTTCCCGCTGAAGTCCGAGAGCGAGACGGGATCGCGAAGCAGCCCGTAGCGCGTTGCGCCCGGCGCCTCGAACTCCGGCGCCCTCTGACCGACCTGGACCGCAGCGCTGCTGTCAGCCTGCGCCGCGAGCGAGGGCGCCGTGCCGGCGGTCGCGCCCACCGACGCCAGCACCGCGAGCGCCCCTCCCACCATCGCGCCACGCATCGAACGATTCGATATCTCCATACGAGCTCCGTTGATGTTCAACGTGGAAGCTAGGCAATGGTACGTACTCTGAGCAATGCCCGGGCTGCCGCCCGTGGCACGCCCTCTGCCACGCTTCACCCCGTATACGCAGCCAGGAGGCAGCATGGCGAACAAGAAGAAGAAAAAGGGCGACACACAGAACGACGTCGATCGCGTGCTGAAGCAGCAGAAGCGCGAGGACCTCGTCGGTGACATGGAAGAGAACCGCAATCTCACCGGCTCCACTACCTGGGAGACGGTAGACGAGAAGTACAACGACGAGAACCAGCAGCATGGTCGCCGCACCCAGGCCGCGAGCCCGCGCGAGCAGCAGAACCCCCCGATCGAAGAGGACCGCAACCCGCCCCACACCACCACCGGCCACATGACCTCCCCCAAGTTCGGCTCCGCCGGCAGCGGTGGATTGGAATACGAGCCGGGACCGGAGAGGGACTAGAGGCGAAAGGAGAAAGCAGTGAACGGCTAGAGGGTTCAGGGTTCAGGGGGCAGGGTTCAGGAACTGCCTTGGCGGATGGATCTCGATCGCCGGGCAGTACCTGCCCCCTGAACCCTGAACCCTGAGCCCTAGGGTTTCACTGCTTTCTGCTCTCTCCCCACCTCCCCTCCGCTCTCACCGTCGAAGAAGTGCGCCCTCTGGGGATCGAGGAGGAGGGTGAGGGTGGCACCGACGGAGGGGAGGGTGTGGCGGGCGGTGCGGATGGCCACGTCGTGGGCGGCGGCGGTGGCGTATAGGAGAGCTTCGTTTCCAGTGGGCTCCACGAGGTCTATGCGCGCGGGAAGCGCGGAGTCCGTGCCGGGAGGGACGCTGCCATCGCCGGCGATGGAGATGTCTTCGGGGCGAACGCCGAGGATTAGCGGGCGGCCGCTGGCGGCGTACGGCGCGAGGAGCGCGGCCCATTCGGGCGCGGGAGTGAGCGTCAGCGCGCCGTCAGCGGTTCGGAAGCGCACCGCTTCGCCGTTTACCACGACGCCATCGATGAGGTTCATGGGCGGGGTGCCGATGAAGCGCGCGACGAAGGTGTTGCGAGGGCGCTCGTAGAGCGCCATCGGGGTGTCTATCTGCTGAACCCTACCCTCGTTCATCACCACGATCCGGTCGCCGAGCGTCATCGCCTCGACCTGATCGTGCGTCACGTATACCATCGTCGCGCCGAGCCGCTTGTGCAGGCGCGCGAACTCGCGGCGCATCTGCACACGGAGCTTGGCGTCCAGGTTCGAGAGCGGCTCGTCGAAGAGGAAGACCTTGGGCTCACGCACGAGCGCACGACCTACCGCGACTCTCTGGCGCTGGCCACCAGACATCGCGCGCGGAGTGCGCGGGAGAAGCTCCTCGATTCCCAGTATGTCCGCGGCGCGGCGCACGCGCTCGTCTATCTCGCTCCTGGGACGCTTACGCAGGCGCAGCGCGAACGCCATGTTCTCGTACGCCGTCATGTGCGGGTAGAGCGCGTAATTCTGGAATACCATGGCGATGTCGCGGTCGCGGGGCGGCAGGTCGTTCACCACACGATCGCCGATCCGGAGCGTTCCCGCGGTGATGCTCTCGAGCCCTGCGATCATTCTCAGCGTCGTGCTCTTGCCGCAGCCGGATGGACCGACGAGCACCACCAGCTCGCCGTCGGCGACCTCGAGATCCACCCCGTGCACCGCCACCTGCTGGCGGCCCCCGTGCTCGTAGATTTTCCGCACGCCCTCCAACGTCACACTGGCCATGTCGCTCCCTTCGGATGATCCGAATCTGATCTGTGCCACCGGTGGACGAGCACGCGGTGCGGTGCACGGGCAATGGCCGTCACGAGCGGACTACCGTACCATGCGCGCATCGGGGACCGGTGTAACGTCACCCACCACTCGGAAGCGCGCATCGCGTGTACTGTCGGAGCTCGTGCCCACGTAAACCGTGAAGCTTCCGGGCTCGATTACCCGGCGCATCGCGCGGTCGTAGAACGCCAGGTCATCGGCGGCGACCGTGAAGGTCACCATACGCGTTTCTCCAGGCCGCAACGTGATTCTCCGGAAGCCCCGCAGCTCCTTCACCGGACGCGTGACGCTGGCCACGTCATCTCGCAGGTAGAGCTGTACCACCTCGTCGCCCTCGCGTGCTCCGGAGTTGGTGACGCTCACGGTGACGACGAGAGAATCGCCCCGCCGGATCTCCGTAGCGCTCAGACGCGGCTCGCCGTATTCGAAAGTCGTGTAACTCGATCCGTACCCGAATGGATAGAGCGGCGTCCACGGGATGTCTATGTACTTCGATGTGTAACGGTCGCTGTCGCTCGGCGGGCGGCCGGTGCTCTTGTGGTTGTAATAGATGGGTACCTGTCCCACGGCGCGAGGCACGGTAACGGGGAGCTTTCCCCCCGGGTTGTAGTCGCCGAAGAGAACGTCGGCAACCGCGGTCCCCATCTCCACGCCCAGATACCAGCTCTCGACGATCGCCGGCACATGCTCGGCCAGCCAGGGGGTTGCGAGAGGGCGGCCGTTCATGAGGACCACCACGACCGGCTTGCCGGTCGCCTGCACCGCTTTGGCGAGCCGGAGCTGCTCACCGGGAAGTCCGATGAAAGCACGGTTCCGGGACTCCCCACTCATGTCGCGCTCCTCGCCCAGCACCATCACCACGGCATCTGCCCGTCGCGCGATGCGCACCGCTTCCGCTATCCCGCTCGTGTCGGAGCCGGCCACGCTCGTCCCGCGGGCGCGGAGGATCCGGGTGGCAGGGCTCACCGCGCGGCGCAACCCCTCGGCAATGGTTACTGCATCTTCCGCGCGCCCGGCCGCGGCCCACGAGCCCAGCATGGACGAGGAGTCGTCGGCGAGAGGACCGATCAGGGCGAGGACTCCGATGTCCTTTCGCAACGGCAGAACGTGACCCTCGTTCCGGAGGAGCACTATCGATTCGCGAGCCAGCTGCCGCGCAGCAGCCCGGTGCGCCGGCGTGAGGGTGAGTGCCTCCTCACGCGCAGTGCTGCTGTAACGGTACGGGTCCCGGAAGAGCCCGAGCCGGTACTTGGCGCGGAGCACGCGGCGCACCGCGGAGTCGACCACGGCTTCGCTCAACCGTTGATCACGAACCAGTCGCGGGATCTCGTGGAGATAGATCCCGCTCATCATGTCTATGTCCACACCAGCGTTGAGGGCCAGAAGCGCCGCCGAAGCGCTGTCCGCGGCGACGCGGTGGCGGATGAGCTCCATCACGCCGGTGTAGTCACTCACCAGGATGCCATCCCAATCCCACTCGCTGCGCAGCAGCCCGTCGATGAGTTGCTCGTTGCTGTGCATGGGAATGCCATCCAGGTCGTCGAAGCCGGCCATCACCGAGCCGGCACCGGCGCGGGCCGCCGCGTGGAATGGAGGGAGATAAACCTCGCGAAGCGTGCGATCCGAGACCTCGGCGGTATTGTAATCGCGGCCGCCCTCCGCAGCCCCGTAGGCCACGAAGTGCTTGGCCGTGGCGAGGATCGTGAGAGTATCGGCCAGGTCGGTACCCTGAAAGCCACGCACTTTGGCCGCGGCCATGACGGAGCCGAGGTACGGGTCCTCCCCCGAGCCTTCCACGATCCGGCCCCAGCGAGGATCGCGCGCGATGTCCACCATGGGGGCGAAGGTCCATTGGACGCCATTCGCGGCGGCCTCTGTGGCGGCGATCCGCGCGGCACGCTCGACCGCGCCGGGGTCGAAGCTCGCGGCCTCCGCGAGCGGGACCGGGAAGATCGTGCGGAACCCGTGGATCACATCGTGAGCGAAGAGCAGCGGGATGCCGAGGCGGGATTCTTCCACCGCGACGCGCTGCATGTCGCGTGTACGCTCGGCGCCATACGACCCAAGAAAGGACCCGACCTTGCCAGCGCGGATGTCGGCTCTGTCCGCTGCGGAGATCCGCGGCCCGGTGCTGACCTCGCTGGCGCTGGACTGAGTGAGCTGGCCGGCCTTCTCCTCGATGGTCATCAGGGCCAGCACAGAGTCGACGAAGCGCTCCATTCGCGGATCGACGTGCTGAGTCGCCGCGGCTCGTTCCGCGCCCGTTGCCGTGGCGGCGCCAGCGGAGCCGGCGGAGCCGCTC
>DATCXR010000295.1:0-1160 GCA_036565685.1 Gemmatimonadaceae bacterium | reverse complement strand
TGGCTCGAGCGACGCTCATCAACCTTCCAGCCGATGCGCGTGCTCGTCCTCACTCACAACTACCCACGCTCCGCCGGCGACCCAGCCGGCGCCTTCGTAGCGCGCCTCGCGCGCGCCACGCAGGCGGCTGGCCACGAGGTGCGCGTACTTACACCGCACGTCCCGGGGACTGTCGAGCACGAGGTGGACGGGGGAGTGGTGGTGACACGCTTTCGCTACGCGCCGGAGCGCCTGGAGCGCGTGGGCTACACCGGCTCGCTGCATCGCGATGCTCTCACGAAGCCGCTGGTCGCGCTAGCGCTGCCCGGGTACTTCTGGCGCTACCGCCGTGTCGCCCGCCGCGCGCTTCGCGATTTTCGTCCCGACGTCGTGCACGCGCACTGGTGGGTCCCCTCGGGCGCGGTGGCTGCCATGCTCCGTACTCCATTCCTCGTGACGTCGCACGGTAGCGATGTTCGGCTCCTGGAGAACGTGCCGGCGGCCCGCTCGTTCGCGCAGCGCGTACTCGGCCGTGCGTCCGCCATCACCACGGTTTCGAGCTTCCTCGCCGCCGACCTGCGCCGCCTCCTGCCGGAAGTCGACGTTCCGGTGAAGGTGCTCCCCATGCCGCTCGACGTGGCGCACTTCGAGCGCGGTCGAGAGGAGGCGAAGGCGTCGCCGCCTCGCATCCTCTACGCTGGGAATCTGGTGGCGAGCAAGGGCGTGGACTTGCTCATCGAGGCCGTAGCGCGGCTGCGCGAACGCGGAGTCGACTGCGAGCTGCGGATCCTGGGCGAGGGTTCCGAGCGCGAGGCGCTCGATGCGCTCGCGCGGCAGCGGGGCATCGCCGGCGCGGTCACCTTCTCGCCCTTCGTCTCGCAGAGCGCGATGCCGGCGGAGTACGGACGCAGCACGGTGACCGTGCTCCCGACGCGCGGCAACGCCGAAGGGCTGGGCCTCACGCTCGTCGAAGCGCTTCTCGCCGGGTCGGCGGTGGTCGGAACGCCGGCAGGCGGGATCCCCGAGGTCGTGGTGGACGGCGAGACGGGGCTCGTTGCGCGCGACGGCGATGCGGTGCACCTCGCCCAGCAGATCGGCCGGCTGCTCGCCGACCCGGAGCTCCGCGCGCGGCTCGTACGCCGCGGCGCGGAGTGCGCGCGCGAGCGGCACGCCGCGATAGC
>DATCXR010000279.1:0-21670 GCA_036565685.1 Gemmatimonadaceae bacterium | reverse complement strand
AGGCTTCCCCCCGCGGGAACGATCGGGAAGACGTTGGCCTCGCGCTCGACGCGGAAGTCGATTACGACGGGGGCGTCGTGGGACCAGGCGAAGGAGAGGGCGGAGTCGACGTCGCGGGCATGGTCGACGGTGAGGCCGCGGATGCCGTGCGCTTCGGCGAGGCGGGCGAAGTCGGGGCCGGAGAGAGGGGTGCCGCTGTAGCGGCGACCGTCGAACAATTCCTGCCACTGGCGCACCATGCCCAGGTAGCCGTTGTTGATGATGGCTACCTTCACGTTGCGTATGCCTTCCTGCAGGAGAGTGGTGAGCTCCTGGTTGGTCATCTGGAAGCCGCCGTCGCCCACCACTACCCACACCGTTTCATCCGGGCAGGCCAGGGCGACTCCCAACGCGGCGGGGATGGCGAAGCCCATGGTGCCGGAGCCGCCGCTGGTGATGTGCGTGCGCGGGCGGCGCCAGTCTATCAGCTGTGCGGCCCACATCTGGTGCTGGCCGACATCGGTCACCACGCGATAGCTGCCGCGCTCCTGCAGCGAGCGGTCGAGGGCTTCGTACACATCGTGCGGCGCGAGCGGAGTTGTCGTGGGGCGGCGACGATACGTCTGCCGCGGCTCGTGCTCGGCTTGCAGCTCGCGGATGTGATGGTGCCAGTGCGAGAGATCGGCGGGCGCGGTGGCGCCATCCCGGAGCTCGCACACGAGCGCCGAAAGTACCCGGCGTGCGTCGCCCACTATCGGCACCGCGGTTGGGACGTTCTTCCCGATCTCCGAAGGGTCTATGTCTATGTGGATCACCTGCGCGCGCGGTGCGAAGGACGAAGCCTTGCCGGTGACGCGATCGTCGAAGCGGCCGCCCACGTTCAGAAGCACGTCGCACTCCTGGATGGCGCGGTTCACGTGCACCCAGCCGTGCATACCCGGCATCCCGATGCTCAAGGGATGGTCCTGTGGGAATGCTCCCAGGCCGTGAAGCGTGGTGATCACCGGAACGCCGAGCAGCTCGGCGAGCTCGCGCAGCTCATCCGCTGCGCCGGACTGGATCACGCCGTTACCCGCCATGATCAGCGGGCGCTCGGCGCGCGCGAGCAGCTCGGCCGCCTTGCGAATCTGCCAGCGGCTCCCCTCGTAGGTGGGACGGTAGCCGGGGAGGCGCAGCTCCGCATCCCAACGGGGCACCGTGCGCGCTTGCTGCGTGTCCTTGGTCACGTCTATGAGAACGGGACCGGGGCGTCCGCTGCGGGCCAGGTGGAACGCCTCGCGGAAGACGTAAGCGAGATCATCGGCACGCCTCACCAGGTAGTTGTGCTTGGTGATCGGCGTGGTGATCCCGGTGATATCGGTTTCCTGGAAGGCATCCTTCCCGAGCATGGCGCTCGACACCTGCCCGGTGATCGCCACCAACGGGGTGCTGTCCATCCACGCATCGGCGATGGGTGTAACGAGATTGGTGGCGCCAGGACCGCTGGTTCCGACGCACACTCCCACGCGTCCTGTGGCGCGCGCGAAGCCCTCGGCCGCGTGACCGGCACCCTGCTCGTGGCGGCAGAGAACATGGCGCAGCCGATCCGCGTACTCCGGCAGAGCGAAGTAGAAGGGCATGATCGCGCCGCCCGGAATGCCGAAGATGGTGTCGACACCCTCTCGGATGAGCGCCTCGCACATGATCTGCGCTCCGGTGCGCGCGTCGTGGCGCTCTTGCATCCTGGCGGCAGCGCGCTCGTGGCCCGCCGGCCTCGATTCCACCCGCGTCATCGTGTCGTCCTCATGCCAGCACAGCTCCATTGCTCGCGTTGGTCACCAACCTGCCATAGCGCGCCAGCCAGCCGCGCGTGCACCTGGGCTCGGGAGCGCGCCAGGCGGCGCGCCGCCCCTCGAGCTCCGTCTGGTTTACTTCGACATCGAGCGATCTGGCGCCCAGATCTATCGCTATCACATCTCCATCTCTCAGGAGTCCGATGGCCCCGCCCTCCGATGCCTCCGGCGAGACGTGGCCGATGCACAGTCCGCGCGTTCCACCGGAGAAGCGACCATCGGTTATGAGGGCCACCTTCTCACCCAGCGGCATCCCTTTCAGCATGCTCGTGAGCGAGAGCATCTCGCGCATTCCAGGACCGCCGCGCGGTCCCTCGTTGCGAACCACCACCACGGAGCCCTCGCGTATCGCACCGGTGCGAAGCGCCGTTATCGCGTCTTCCTCGCACTCGAAGAGCTGTGCGGGCCCACGGAAGCTCAATTGGTGCTGCTCCACCGCGCCCACTTTCACCACCGCGCCGTCCGGCGCGAGCGACCCGAAGAGAACGCAGAGCCCTCCGCGCTCGGAATGCGGATTCGACGCGGGGCGGATGCAGCACGAGTTCCGGTTCACGGCCCCGTCCACGGTGGCGCGCAGCGTGTCGCCCGTGATGGTCAGCGCATCCAGGTGCAGCGCACCCGGCTTCCCGGCGAGCTCACGCAGGATCGCGGGGACGCCGCCGGCGTCGTGCACATCCTGCATGTGCCACTGGCGGTCGCCGTCCCAAGCGGGGGAGATCTTGGCCAGATGCGGCACGCGTTCGGCGATCTCGTTGAAGCGAGCGATCGGGTAGTTCACGCCCGCCTCGCGCGCCAGTGCGAGCACGTGCAGAACCGTATTGGTGGAGCCGCCCATCGCCACGTCGAGCGCGATCGCGTTGTCTATCGAGCTCGCCGTCACGATGTCGCGGAAGGTCACGCCGCGCTCGAGGAGCGCTAGGACGGCCGAGCCGGCGCGCCGTGCCAGCGCCTCGCGCTCCGGCGTGCGCGCGAGCGCGGTGCCGTTGCCGGGGAAGGCGACGCCGAGCGCCTCGCAGAGACAGTTCATCGAGTTGGCCGTGAACATCCCGCTGCAGCTTCCGCAGGTCGGGCAGCCGAAGCTCTCGAGCTCGTCGAGACGGGCGTCGTCTATCAGCCCCGCGCCGCGCGCACCCACCCCCTCGAATACGGAGATGAGATCGATCTTCCTCCCCGACCTGTCGACACCCGCGCGCATCGCGCCCCCCGACACGAACACGGTCGGGATGTCCACGCGTGCCGCGCCCATCAGCATCCCGGGCACGATCTTGTCGCAGTTGGGGATGCAGATCATGGCATCGAAGCAGTGCGCGAGCGCCATGGTCTCCACGCAGTCGGCTATCAGCTCGCGCGACGGGAGCGAGTAGCGCATCCCGGCGTGCCCCATGATGATCCCGTCGTCCACACCGATGGTGTTGAACTCGAAGGGGATGCCACCGGCCTCGCGCACCGCTTCCTTCACGAGCGCGCCGAACTCGCGCAGGTGCACGTGGCCAGGAACGATGTCCACGTACGAGTTACACACGGCGACGAAGGGCTTATCGAAGTCCTCGGCCGCACGAATCTGACCGGTGGCACGCAGCAGACTGCGATGCGGAGCGCGGTCGAAACCACGCTTGATCGCGTCGCTGCGCATGGGGAGGCGCACCTGTTGGCTCCTGCTCGGCGCTGGTGAAGGAGCGCACCGCTCGCGCGGCGCTGCTCCGTCAAACAGAAGGCCCCCCGCCATCTCGCGAGGGGCCATCGCCGAAAAAAAAGCCCCTCACCTTGCTCGGGAGGGGCTCGGAACTCGTCAGTCCGCTCTACATCACCCCGCGTTTCTCCCAAGCACAACGACGTCCACTCCGATAAGGAGGAGGACGACGCTAATAAGGCTAAGAAGGAGCTGGGGTGCGACGGAGAGCATTACTGTTTGTTGCCTCTTTGTGGTTTCGCCGCGCGGAACGTCTCGCGAGGTTCCGCGCACTATGTAGTGCTTCGTGCTTCCTGTCAAGTGGCGTCCGAAATTTTCCGCGCGATCTCGTCGCCCACTTCGCTCGTGCGCCACGCGCGCTCGCCGCGCGGCGCGAGCTCCGCGGTGAGCACTCCATCCTCCAGCGCCGCGTCCACGGCGCTCTCGATCAGCCGTGCTTCGTCCTCCAGAGCGAGCGAGTGCCGCAGGAGCATCGCCGCGCTCAGGATGGCGCCGATGGGATTCGCGATCCGCTTCCCCGCGATGTCGGGGGCCGAGCCGTGGATCGGCTCGTAGAGCCCCATGCGCGACGGCGATCTCGCGTGCACCACCTCGCCGATCTCGGCATCCTCGCTGCTCGCGCCACCGAGCGATGCGGATGGAAGAAGTCCCATCGACCCCGCCAGCATCGATGCCTCGTCGGTGAGGATGTCACCGAACATGTTCTCGGTGACGATCACGTCGAAGTCCGCGGGCCGGCGGATCAGGTGCATCGCGCACGAATCCACGAGCATATGTTCCAGCTTCACGTCCGCGAACTCCTCGGCCATCACGCGTGCGACCACCGAGCGCCAGAGCCGCGACGTCTCAAGCACGTTCGCCTTGTCCACGGACACCACTCTGCGCCGCCGCGCGCGTGCGATCTCGCCGGCCACGCGCGCCACGCGCTCGACCTCGCCGGTGGTGTAGCTGCATACGTCGAAGGCGCGCTCGCCGCCACCCGGCATCGCCTCGCGCCCCTTCTCGCCGAAGTAGATCCCGCCGGTCAGCTCGCGAACCACCATCACGTCCACACCGCGCAGCAACTCGGCGCGGAGTGGCGACGCGGCGGTCAGCCGCTCGCGCGCCGCCACCGGACGCAGGTTGGCGTACACACCGAGCCCCTTCCGCAGGGCGAGCAATCCGCGCTCCGGGCGATCGACGCTCGACGACGCATCCCACTTCGGTCCACCCACCGCGCCCAGCAGCACCGCGTCCGCGTAGCGGCAGAGCTCGAGCGTCGCCTCGGGTAGCGAGCTACCGGTGGCGTCCATCGCGCAGCCGCCGATCAGCCCTTCGTCGAAGCGGAAATCATGGCCGAAGCGCGCCGCGACTGCGCCGAGCACCTTCACCGCTTCGGTGGTCACCTCGGGACCCACGCCGTCGCCGGGGAGCACCGTGATGCGTGCGGTGCGCGGCTCACTCCCGCGCGCCGTACGACTCGCGACGATGGTAGCGCTCATGGATGTGCCTCCTCGTAAGCGGCGATCTCCGCGGCCGCGTTCAGCAGATATCCCATCTCGTCCACTCCCTCGAGCAGGCAGTGTTTCGCGAAGCTCTCGATAGGGAAGTGGACGTCGGTTCCATCGGGGAGCGTGAGAGTCTCGCTCCCCACGTCTATCTTCAGCGCCGGTCTCGTGCCGTTCACCGGCCAGCTCACCAGCCGCTCGTGGACGTCGCTCGGGATCGTGACGGGAAGGAGACCGTTCTTGAGCGCGTTCGAGTGGAAGATGTCCGCGAAGCGAGTACTCACCACCGCGCGGAAGCCGTAGCCACGCAGCGCCCAGGGCGCGTGCTCGCGAGAGGAGCCGCAGCCAAAGTTGTGGCCCGCCACCAGGATCTCCGCGCCGCGCGCCTCGGGGCGGTTGAGCACGAAATCCGCACGCGGCGAGCCATCTTCATCGTAGCGCCAGTCGGCGAAGAGCGCATCGCCCAGGCCGGCGCGGTCGGTCACCTTGAGGAAGCGCGCTGGGATGATCTGGTCGGTGTCCACGTTCTGTGCATCGAGCACTACGTACGGGGACTCGATCGTGCGCACGGGCGTGATGGTATCAGACATCGCTCAGCTCCCTCGCATCCGCTATGGCCCCACGTACTGCCGACGCGGCGGCGGTTAGCGGACTGGCCAGGAAGGTACGGCTCCCCTTCCCCTGTCTCCCCTCGAAGTTGCGGTTGCTCGTGCTCACGGCGTACTGGCCGGGCGCGAGCGAGTCGCCGTTCATCGCGATGCACATCGAGCACCCCGCCTCACGCCACTCGGCGCCCGCTTCCCTGAAGATGGTATGCAGCCCTTCGGCTTCCGCCTGGCGTTTCACCTGCTGCGAGCCCGGCACCACGAGCATGCGCACCCCAGGCGCCACCTTACGACCGCGCAGCACGCCCGCGGCGAGCCGGAGATCGGAGATCCGCGAGTTCGTGCAGCTCCCCACGAACACCACGTCCACGCGGCGGCCGAGGAGCCGCTCGCCGGGACGGAGGTCCATGTAGTGGAGCGCTTTCTCGAGCGCGGCGCGGTCGGCACTGTCGGAAGTGGAATCGGGACGAGGTATCGGCGCGTCGATGCGCATCCCCATCCCCGGGTTGGTTCCGTAGGTGATCATGGGCGCCAGCTCGCTCGCGCTGATGGTCACAGTGCGATCGTACGTCGCGCCCTCGTCGGTGGGGAGAGCACGCCAGCGCCCGAGCGCCGCGTCCCACGCCGCGCCCTGGGGCGTGCGCGGGCGGCCGGCCACGTATTCGAAGGTGGTGTCATCGGGCGCGATCATCCCCGCACGTGCGCCGCCCTCGATGGACATGTTGCAGACAGTCATCCGCTCCTCCATACCGAGCGCGCGGATCGCGGGGCCGGTGTACTCGATGACGTGTCCCGTCCCGCCGCCGATCCCGATCTTCGCAATCACGGCGAGGATTATGTCCTTCGCCGTGACACCCGGGCGGAGCGCGCCCTCCACGCGCACCTCCATCGTCTTCGGACGACGCTGCAGGAGACACTGCGTGGCCAGAACGTGGCCCACCTCGGAGGTGCCGATGCCGAATGCGAGCGCGCCGAATGCACCGTGCGTGCTCGTGTGGCTGTCGCCGCAGACGATGGTCATCCCCGGGCCGGTGAGGCCGAGCTCTGGACCTATGACGTGCACGATCCCCTGCTGCTCCGCACCCAGCTCGTGCAGCTCGATCCCGAAGTCTGTGCAGTTCCGCTGGAGCTGCGCGAGCTGCGCGGCGGCGAGCGCATCGCCTATCGGGATGCGACCGTGCTCGTCACGAGGCGTGGTGGGCGTGGAGTGGTCCATCGTCGCCACCGTGCGATCGGGACGTCGTACCTTCAGGCCGCGCTCGCGCAGCCTGGTGAAGGCCTGCGGCGATGTCACCTCGTGCACGAGGTGCAGATCTACGTAGAGCACTGCGGGCGTGCTCGCGGTAGCCGGCCGCACGACGTGGTCGCGCCACACCTTCTCGAAGAGAGTTCGAGGGGCGGGTGGTTCGGATTTCATTCAGACTCTCCACAACGGGTGAGGTCGGGGCGCAGCCCCGCGGCTTCACCAAGATACACATGCCGTCCACGACCCGCTTCCAGGGGCAGCTCCGCGTGCATCAGCACGCGCACGCAGCGCGGAAGCGAGCCGGGCACACCCATCTCGGTCATGCACAGGAGCGGTACATCGTTCCAACCGAGCTCCCTCGCGGCGCGCGCCGGGAACGCGGCGGTGAGGTCTGGCGTGGCGGTGAAGATCACGCTGACCAGCTGATCCGGCTCGAGGGAGTTGAGCAGCACCATCTCGCGCAGCAGCGTGCGCGTGGCGTCGAGGATCAGCGCGGCGTCGTTCGCGTCTACCGATATCGCTCCACGGAGCGCTCGAGTCCTGGTGCCCGCGCTCACGATCCCTCCGCCAGCTGCACCGCCGCCTCCGAAGCACGCTCGGCGTGACTCACCATCCGCGGCGTGTCCGCGCCGCCTGCCCTCGGCGCGCGCTGGAACTGACCCAGGATCCTCAGGCTTTCCGCGCGATGCTGCATCGCGCTCAGCACGCCGCCTACCTTCGGATCGTTGGAGAGGTGCTCGATCTCGAGGAAGAAGCTGTAGCTCCACGGCTCGCCCGCGGGACGCGAGTCGAGCTTCGAGAGGTTGAGCCCCGCTTCCGCCAACGGGTCGAGAAGACGGTAGAGCGCGGCGGGGACGTTCATGGTGGATGCGATGATCGCGGTGCGCGCCTCGGTACCCGGCAGGAGCACCGCCTGCTCACGCGAGAGGGCGAAGAAGCGGGTCTGATTGTCCGCGCGGTCCTCGATCTCGGAGGCAACGACCTCCAGCCCGAAGCGCTCCGCCGCTCCCCACCCCGCGATGGCTGCGCGGGATCGATCGCCGCTCGCCGCCACATCGCGAGCAGCGCCAGCGGTGTCGTACGCCGCCTCCGGTTCCATGTACTCATGTCGCTCGAGGAAGCGGCCGCACTGTGCGAGCGCCACCGGGTGGCTGGCCACGCGCTCTATCGTATTGATGAGGGAGCCAGGGAGCGCCAGGAGACAATGGTGAATCGGCAGGATCGTCTCACCCACCACCCAGCATTCGCGCGCCGCGGATAGCGCATCGTACGTGGCCACCACATTTCCGGCGAGCGAGTTCTCGATGGGAAGCATCCCGTAGTCCACCTCTCCCTCTTCCAGGGCGCGCACCACATCGGCGCAGCTTCGCTTCGGCACCGGCTCGATGTTCCCGCCCGGCCAATATCGCCGTACCGCGTCTTCGCTGTACGCACCCAGCTCGCCCTGAAAGGCGACCCGTACGTTCATGCCGGCCACGGTTCCTCCCGACGTCTGGAGGAGCCCGAGTTGGCACCGGGTCTGGCGCCCGGTGTCTTGCCCTGCCTCTTGTCCAGCGGAGTGCTCGGCGTCCCGTTGGGCGTAACGCTTCCGTCTCTTCCCGTCATCACCCGTCTCCCCACAGCTCGCGCTACCGCATCGCACCGCTCGACCATCCGCGCGAAGAGATCGGGTGTCAGCGACTGGTCGCCGTCGGAGAGCGCTTCCTTCGGGTGCGGGTGCACCTCAACTATGAGCCCGTCGGCGCCAGCCGCCACGGCCGCGAGCGCGAGCGGCTCTACCAGCTCCGCCCGTCCGCCAGCGTGGCTGGGATCCACGATCACCGGGAGGTGAGTGAGCGCCTTGAGCACCGGCACCGCCGCGACGTCGAGCGTGTTGCGCGTGGCGGTCTCGAAGGTGCGGATGCCGCGCTCGCAGAGGATCACGTTGGGGTTCCCTGCCGCGAGGATGTATTCCGCCGCGAGAAGCAGCTCGTCTATCGTAGCGGACAGTCCGCGCTTCAGGAGGACCGGCTTGCGCGACTGCCCCACTTCGGAGAGAAGCGCGAAGTTCTGCATGTTGCGCGCGCCCACCTGGAGCACGTCGGCCACGCTCTCCATCCGCTCGAGCTGCCGCGGATCGAGGATCTCCGTCACCACGGGGAGTCCCGTGGCCTCCCGCGCCTCGGCGAGGATGTCGAGCGCCTCTTCGCCCAGTCCGCGGAATGCGTACGGCGAGGTGCGTGGCTTGAACGCGCCGCCGCGCAGCATCACCGCTCCCGCATCGCGCACCGCGCGCGCCGAGTCGATGAGCATCTCGCGTCCCTCCACGGAGCACGGACCAGCGATGATCGCCAGTGAGCGGCCGCCAACCGCGACGCGCCCGGCGACGTTGATGATCGAGCGCGTACTCGTGCGCGACTGCGCACCGGCCGCGCCGGAGTTCCTGGAAGATGTGAGGAGGTGCAACATCGGTGTCAGCTCCGGGAGTGGTGGGCGCACCGCGAAGCGCGGCGCGTCGAGAGGCGGACGAGCGGGGAGAGAGCGCGCGCCCGATTCACGAGCTGCGCGGTCCGCGGATGGAAACGAGAACGGCCCCCGGTTTTCCGGAGGCCGTCGGTATCGAGAAGCGTCACCATGTTCGACATTGGCGCGCACGCGAGACCACGGCCCCCATGGGGTAGCCATAGAAATAGAACGCGAAGTAAAATCGGCCGGCCTGATACGGTGCGTGCGTCATTGAGGTGTCAGTGTGGTGGTGCTGTTGGACGTCATCGCTGCTGCTGGATGCGAAAGAGGCGGAGCCCCTGTTCCGGTCGGGAACGGGCTCCGCCTCGTTACGATGCGAAAGGCCCCTCCCGACGTCTGACGGGAGGGGCCGGCGCTCACTTCGGAATCACTACGCGCTCGTGCTCAGCCCTCCCGACCGGTAAAAAGTCGGTAGTAGTAATAGCCCGTAAAGAGAACGGGCGCGCGGAGGGCGAGCTTGTCGAGCGACATGGTAAGCAAAGATGCGCGCTGCGCGGTGGATGTCAATCCCTTACGCGCACGAAGTGGGCGTTGATGGAAACATTCGAGCCGGCCAGGCCGCCCGATGCGGAGTGGAGATCGAGCGCCTTCTCCCCCGCGGTAGCCTCCACCGAGCGTACGACACCGCGCGAGAACATGTCGGCCGGCCGGAGAATGATCTTCTCTCCGTCCACCTTGTAGGTCCCGCTTCCGGCGAGCGTGTGCGGCTTCCCATCGGCCTCGAGCCCCGGGATGGGAAGCATGGGCGTCTCCGTCCATGTGACGACCACGTCGTTCGTGTAGCTGCCATCGCTCGCGAGGACGACGCGGGCCCCGTCCACCGTGCCCGCCACCTTTCCTCCAGCCACGCTCATCTCGAAGGGGATGGGCGGGCGGGCACCAGATGCGCGCTGCAGCACGTAGACGCCCGAGATCTCCGCCATCCGGCTCGCCGGCGCGGTACGATCGGTAGAGTGAGTGCGCACCGGCGCTGGCGCCCACGCGGCGGCAAGAGATATGAGAGCCGTAGCGAGCGCTATCGCGGCGAGCTGGCGCACGCGGGCGCCACGAACATTGTTGAACATCGACACTGTCCGAGATCCCTGTTGGTGTACGGGAAAGATACCCTACAGGGGTCCGTGTGTGCCCTGGAAGCTCTGCCATGAATTACCCGCGGTGCCTGAGGCCCTATCGCGCTGGCGCTATCACGCCGTATGACTCGACGCGAAGCTCCTTCACCGTGGAGTCGCTCGTGCCCACCACCCACACCTTCGCGCCCACGCGCTCGCGCAGTGCGTCGAGCGTGGGAACGAGGCGCAGCGTATCACCCGCCGCGAGCCAGAGCTCGCCACCGCGCGCGAGCAGCACGCCCACTCGCGGCTGCCGGCCGTCTATCGCGAGGATCTCGTACTCGCGCGCGTCGAACGAGCCGTCCGCACCGCTGGAGTCGACCACCCCACGCACCCTTACATCGGCGCCGGAGAGCGTCCGCAGCTCGGCGCGCAGATCGCCGGTGAGGCGGACGGCGCGGCCTTCCCCTGTCTGGAGCGTGGTGACGGTGAAGCGGTCGATGCCACTGTTCATCAGGCGCCCCGTGAGCTCGGTCAGGGGCGCCGGCGTGCTCGCCGCGCTGTCGGCACCGCCGGCGGAGGCCGACTCCGCCCCGGCGCGCGGCTCGGGGTTGTGCGAGCACGCCGCCAGCGCGACGATGGCGAAGAGCGAGAGCGACGCGCCCGCTCCGGCAAATCGGGTCATCACTGCAACCTCACTATCCAGAGCTGCATCGGTCCTCCTGCCGCTATCGCCTGCCCGCTCGCATCGCGAAGCTTGATCGCCGTAGCTGGGACCGAGCTGCCGCTGATCGTGAAGTACGCCGTGGAACCCCCGCGCACGCCCACGGCGTCCGAGAAGCTCTGGAACGAGTGCGCGTTCGGTGTGAGTCGGGCCGTCGCTTCGTAGCGCGAGTAGACGTCCTGCAAATTCCAGCTGGTGTAGGTGAGTCGCGAGTTCGGGTTCAGCGGATACCACAGGTCGTCGGTGTATAACGTGGCCGCCCACTGCGCGAGCAACGTATCTATCTTCACGCCGACAACGTTCTCCACGTTCTCGTAGCCGGCGCGGGTGTTGTCTATCAGCGCCTTCTGCACTCCCGCCTCGCCTCCCGCCACCGATCCCCCGAACTGATCGGAGAGCCAGCGCAGGAAGAGCCACGGCACGCCGTACACCTCGCGGCCGCTGATGCACGGACCGTCGTTCCCATTGCTGGCGAGATCCAGCCAGCTGCACTGCTCCGGAGCGGTCGCCACGTGCACGGTCTTCGACTGGAATCCATAGTAGAGCGCGAGATCGGTGAAGCCGGGCGAATACCAGCTTACCCCCGAGGCGTCGGCGCTGAGAGCCACCGTGGCGCCGTAGTTCTGTCCGGAGGTGCGACCATTGATGTCGTTGCCCACGACCTCCTGTGCCAGCGTCGCCTGCCCCTCCATCTCCCACACGCTCTGGAAGAGCTGCGCGCCAGGATACGTGATGCGCCGGCCGAACTGGATGACGTGCGTGAACTCGTGGGCGATCAGCAGCTGCGCGTCCCTTCGGGCCGAGGTGAGGGTGTACGGCGCCGGCGCCTCGTACAGACCATCGGGGTCGGGCGCGCGTCCGTAGTAGAACTCTCCGTCGTTGCTCGCCGCGCAGGTGCTGGTGCTCTCGAGATCCGTGCTCACCACGAAGCCGAGGACGTTCTTCGTCTTGTTGACTTCCTTGGTGGTGACGATCACCACGCGACCGTTACTGTCGAAGTCGGTGGGCTCGCCGAAATACGCCACGTCGCTGGCGTAGATGTCGTTGTCGAACTCGTCGCTGAGATTCTGGAAGTCGTCGCTGGTGTAACCGCTCGTCGGATTGGTCACATCCTCGAGCCAGATCCCCTTCGTCCCTACAGCGCGTACGACCGTCGTGATGGGGATCGATGTCGAACAGAAATTGGTGCTGATGTCGGGGAACTTTATGGGAATGGTATCGCCCACCTGAACGGTGCCCGAAACTTGCAGCGCGGATATCCGCTCCGCGGAGCGCGGCGCCGAGGAACGCGCGGTAACGCGGCCAGCCATGAGCTGCCGCTCTCTCTCGCGCAACCGTGCTTCCGCCGCGCGGTGCAGCCGCCACCGCTGATCTTCGGGCGTAGCGAGCACGCTCGCGAGCGCGGCGCCGCTCGTCGCGAGCCGTGATGTCAACGGCGCCGATGAGCCTGGGAGCGCGAGCAGCGTGCCGCTCGCCGCAGCCGTGGCGCTCACCGTGACCGGCGTGAGACTGCTCGCGAGCTCCGACACCGACTGCGCGCCCACCAGGTACGATGCCGGCACCGCGCTCTCGTCGATCTGCAGACAGAAGTTGGCGGGATCTCGCACTATGAGCTGTTCTCCCAGCGCGAGACTCACCGCGGTCCCTTTACCCTTGACGCTCCGCTCGACCGCATTGCTCCCTTCCGTCCCGACCACCACACGCACCGGAGCATCGCGCGTGGGCTTGCAGTCGAACGCGGGCACCGTGATGTCGAGCGTCGTCGCGGTAGCGGAAGTCACCACCGCCTGCACGCCGTCCACGTACACCTTGTTCCCCGCGATGGTCGCGCTGAAGCCGGCTCCGGTGAGCGTGGCGCTCCCGCCTTCCACCAGCGTGTCCGGAGAGACGTCCGCGAGCTGCACCACATCGGACGCCGTGAGCGACGCCACGAAGGGCGCCGTGACGTTCGTCAGCCCGGCGATGCTGGCGGTGACGCGATTGTCCCCGGCACCGAGCGTCCATATCACCGACGCGCGACCGTCCGCGCCGCTGGTGTCCTTCGCCGCCGAGAGTGTACCGCCGCCCTCGATCGCCCACGACACGACGATCCCCTGCTTCGCGTTCCCATGCGCGTCGCGCACCTCCACCACGAGCGGCTCCGCTGCCTGCTCGCCCGGCGAGCCTACCTGCGCGTCGCCCGAGATCACCGCAAGCGACGCTGGCGCCCCCGCCGTAACGCTCGCCGTAACGATGACCTTCTGTGACAACCCGCTCACGCTCGCCTCGAGCGTATCCATGTTCGCGCCCGCCTTCTCGCCGAGCGTCCAGGTGACCGACGCGATCCCGCTCGCGTTCGTCTTCCAGGAGCTGGCGTTCACACTACCGCTGTTGGCGCGTACGGCGAAGTTGACCGTCACACCCGCGAGCGTCTTCCCGCTCGCCCCGGTCACCTTTATCCCGATGGGCGTCTGCAACTCCGTCCCCACCACCCCGCTCTGCCCCGCTCCCATCGCCACCTCCAGCGCCGCCGGTCCCTCCGACTCCGTAGGCGACCCCCCGTCCCCTCCACACGCGGCCAGCGCCACGCATACTCCCACCGCCCCCACCCGCCACGCACGCTCGACCGCCCATGACATGCACGTCTCTCCGTTGATTGAGGTAGGCGGAGGTCAACGATCGAGAGCGGCGTGGGGTCACGGGGGGAGGGGGAAGGAAGCAGGAAACAGGAAGCAGGAAACACGTAACCGCCTCGGGGATGAGAGTCCTCTCCCCAGGAGCTCTTACCTGTTTCCTGTTTCCTGTTCCCTGTCTCCTTGCCCTTCCTCCTTCCTGCTTCACCCCCTACTCCGCCCTCATCGCTATCACCGGGTTCACACTCGCGGCGCGGCGGGCGGGGATGAGGGCGGCGAGGGCGGCGACGAGGATCAGGAGAAGTGCTACGGCGATGAATGTCAGGGGGTCGGTGGGGGGGACATCGAAGAGGAGAGTACGAAGCAGGCGGGTGGAGTACAGCGAGGTCAACAGGCCGGCGGACACGCCGGCGAGGGCCAGGAAGAAGCCGCTCGAGAGGACGAGACGGACGACCCGCTCCTCGCTCGCGCCGAGGGCGATGCGGATTCCCAGCTCGCGCGTGCGCTGGCTCACGGCATAGGAGATCACTCCGTACACGCCGAGCGCGGCGAGGAGGAGCGCGACGCCGGCGAAGGCGCCGAGTAGAAGTAGATAGAAGCGGGGCTGCGAGACCGAGTCGGATAGCACCTGCTTCATCGTGCTCAGGTCGAAGATCGGCAGATTGGGATCGAGCTCGCGCACGCGCGTGCGAATCTCCGATTCCAGCAGTCGCGGATCCGCGCTCGAGCGCACCAGTACGGATACGTGGTTCAGCGGCGCGCGCGAGAACGGAACGTACGTCATCGGGCCCGCGTCGCTGTCGAGCCCGAGCTGCTTCACGTCGCCCACGATCCCGATTATCTCTCCGCCGGCGGCAACGGGCGTACCGGGACCGGCCGTGTCGTGACTCATGCCGAGCGTGATCCGCTTTCCGATGGGATCCTCGCTGGCGAAGTAGCGGCGAGCCAGCTCACGGTTGATGACGACGACCGGTGGCGCGTCGCGGCGATTGTCGGATGCCGTGTACAGCCGCCCTCGCACGAGCGGAATCGCGAGCGCGCTGAAGTACTCTGGCGACACCGGTTGCACCGCGCTGATCGAGCGGTTGTCGGGCGTGCTCGCCGCGCGGCCCTCCACCTCGAAGGCGGTGATTATTCCCATTCGCTCCATGGGGCGGCCGAAGCTCACTGCCACATCCTTCGTCCCGGGCAACTGTCCAAGACTGCCCTGCAGCTCTCGGGTGAACGCGAGGCGGTGGCGATCGAAGGGGTACTTCGCATCGGGGAGAGTGACGTTGAACGTCACCAGCTGCTCGGTGCGGAACCCTGGGTTCACGTTCACCAGGCGGATGAAGGAGCGCATCAGCAGTCCGGCGCCGATGAGCAGCATCACCGCCAGCGCCATCTCCACCACCACGAGCGCGTTCCTCGTGCGCTGCGCGCCGCCACTGCTCGAGCCGCGCGGACCATCTCGCAGCGACTGCCCCGTACTGGAGCGCGCGGCCTGGATCGCGGGCGCGAGTCCGAAGAGAACACCGGTGAGCAGCGCGACGCCCGCGGCGAAGAGGAGCACTCGCCCGTCCACCGCGACTTCAGCGAGGCGCGGCAGCCCACGCGGCCCGAACGCGACCACCGCGCTCACCGCCCAACTCGCGAGCACCACTCCCAGCGCGGCACCGGCCAGCGCGAGAAGCACGCTCTCGGTGACGAGCTGCCGCACGATGCGGCTGCTCCCCGCGCCGAGCGCGGTACGTACCGCCATCTCCGACTCGCGCCCCGCCGCGCGCACCAGAAGCAGGTTCGCCACGTTGGCGCACGCGATGAGGAGCACGAGTCCCACCGCGCCGAGCATCGCAAGCAGCGCCGGACGTACGTTGCCGACAATGCGATCGCGCAGCGGCTCGGCCATGGCGCCGAAGCCGGTGTTGCTGTCGGGGAACTTCGCGGCGAGGTTCTTCGCGATCCCCGCGAGCTCCGAGCTCGCGCTCGCGATTGAAACTCCCGGCTTCACCCGCGCGATCCCCCAGAGCGAGTGTCCGCCACGCGCGTTCGGATCCAGCTCGTATGGCTGAAACACGTACGGCACCCAGACATCGGGCTGCTCGGGAAAGCGAAGCTCCGGCCCGGCCACGCCCACGATGGTGTACGGCTCGTCGTCCAGCGAGATGCTCTTCCCCAACACGCCCTGGTCGGCACCGAAGCGGCCGCGCCAGAGCGCATCCGAGATGACCACCACCTTCGGTGCGTCGGGTGAATCCTCGCTCGCCGTGAAGAAGCGTCCCCGCTGCGCGCGCACGCCTAGCACGTCGAAGAATCGGGCACCCACTCGCGCCTCCGAGAGCCGCAACGGCTGCACGCCGCTCCCGGTGAGATTCACACTCTCGCGCGTGTACTGCGCCATCGCATCGAAGCTCCGGCTTCCATCGCGGTAGTCGATGTAGTCGAGCGACGACATGTAAACCGGCTCGCCGCTCTTCCCCGTGGATGACACGCTCACGACCCGCGCCGGATCGCTGTACGGGAGCGGTTGGAGCAGCACTCCGTTCACGATGCTGAAGACCGCTGTGGTGGCGCCGATGGCAAGCGCCAGAGTCGCCACGGCGACGATCGCGAATCCCGGCGCGCGCAGCAGCTTGCGGAGAGCGTAGCGGATATCTTGAATGAGCGTGTCCATATCCAGTATGGTGATGCGTGATCGTACCGGGCGCCATCGGATGCCACGCGTCGCTCCACCGTCCGGAACCGGTCGGCGCGCGAAGCGCGGATCACGCCAAGGGAAAGAAGCGTGCCTTGCCGGTGGTGAAGTCAAACCGCTGTGCAGCGCGGACTTATACTATTCGGAACGAGGGCTGTCGAGCCGCGGGCCGTTCGCCGGTGGGAAGTGTCGTCCCGGAAGCGGACAACCGCGCGTCCACGAGAAAGAGGAGCAGGCGATGACGAATTCCACCGCGCCCGCGCCGGCGGGCCGCCCCATGCGCGCGGGAGTACCGAGATGACGGCCGAGGGAGCAGCGGCCGCTGGTATCCCTGCACCGGAGTACCGACTCCCCGATGAGAGCCGAGTCGGCAGGGTGCGCCTCCAGGTGAGTGACCTCGATCGCTCGCTCCGCTTCTACGAGGGGCTGCTCGGCTTCAGGGTGATCTCGCGCTCGGCACGTCACGCACTGCTCGGCCCGCGCCACGGAAGAGCGGAGCTCGTGGAGCTGCATTCGCCACCCGGTGTTCAGAGCGCGCCCGCCATCGGTCGGCTCGGCCTCTATCACTTCGCCATCCTCCTTCCCGACCGCGCTGCGCTCGGCCGCATCCTCGCGCGACTGGGGGAAAAAGGTGTCTCGCCCGGGATGGCCGATCACGCCGTGAGCGAGGCACTATATCTGAACGATCCCGATGGACTGGGGATCGAGATCTACTCCGACCGGCCGCGCGGCGAGTGGCTGCGCCGGGGCCGCGAGCTCCTCATGGTCACCGAGCCGCTGGATGTGGAGTCGGTGCTTCGACAGGGTGGTGGCGCTCCCTGGCACGGGATGCCCGAGGGTACCACCATCGGCCACGTCCACCTGCACGTGGGCGATCTGGAGCGCGCGAGCGCTTTCTACCACGCGGCGCTCGGGCTCGACAGGATGGTCTGGAGCTATCGCGGCGCGCTCTTCCTCGCGGCCGGCGGCTACCACCACCATCTGGGGCTCAACATCTGGGCGGGTCAGCGCGCCACGGCGCCCGCGGAGAACGAGGCGCGGCTGCTCGACTGGGAGCTGCTCCTCCCCGGAAGCGACGAGCTGCCGGCGGTCGCGAGTAGCCTCGAGAAGGCCGGCTTCGACGTCGGCATCGAGAAGGGCGACGTGCTGGAGACTCGTGACCCCTGGGGTACCGGCCTGCGAGTTCGCTCCGGCGCGCTGTCGTGAGCCGGGAGTGAGCCGGGACTGAGCCGGGAGGTGGTGCGCGGTTCGGTCTGCTTCGATAGATTGGGGCACCATCTGGATACCGGGGCTAGGAGGCCTCATGTGGCGACGGAGCCACTCGCGAACACTTCGTCTCATGCTCGGCGCGCTTGCGGTCATTGTCGCTCTCGCCTGCGCCAGCACCCCCGCCTTCACGCAGGGTAGCATCGCAGGACAGATACGGGCAGCCGGCACGCACGCGCCGCTCGCGGGCGCGATCGTGTCCATCACCGGCTCCAGCGCCGTCGCGCAGACCGACGAGCGCGGACGCTTCATGCTCGCCCCGGTGAGCGATGGCGCGTACACGCTCTTCGTGCGCCGCGTCGGCTACGCGCCCACCAGCATCCGCCATGTGGTGGTCGCGGATGGCGCGTCGGTCACGGTGACGGGCGAGCTCGAGCCGGCGCCGTCGTCGCTCGACTCCGTGTTGGTGCAGTCCACATTCGCGGCGGCCGCGTCTCCCATGCAGCTCTCCCCCGCTCCGCCGCGCGCCGTTCTCTCGCGCGATGAAATAGAGGCCGCACCACAGATCGCCTCCGACGCTTTCCGCGCGTTGTCGCGCGTGCCGGGCGTGTCGTCGAGCGACCTCTCGGCCGGTTTCCGCGTTCGCGGGTCGCCCAATCGCGAAGTGCTCCTCCTCTTCGATGGGTTGGAACTCTACGAGCCCTTCCATCTGCGCGACTTCGACGGCGCGATCTCCATCATCGACCCCACCGTGCTCGGCTCGGCAGCCCTGAACACCGGCGGCTTCGGCGCGCGCTACGGCGGACACCTGGCCGGCGTGCTGGAGCTCACCTCGCGCGACGACGCGCCGACCGATGGCAACACCGTTCTCTCCGCGAGCATCGGCGGGCTCGGCGCGATGCACCGAAGCGCCTTCGCGACCGGCCGTGGCGACTGGACCGTCTCGGCGCGGCGCGGGATGCTCGGCACCGCGCTCTCGATGACCGGCGACAATCGCGGCCTCTCGCCGCACTACTACGACGCGTATTCCCGACTGCGCTTCCGCCCGTCCGGGAGTCAGGAGCTCTCACTGAGCGTGCTGCACTCCGGCGACGACCTGCGCTTCGACGCCGACGACATGGCCACGTTGCAGAGCGACAACGCGAGCAGCTACGCCTGGATCAACTGGCGCAGCAAGCTCTCGCCGCGAGTCTCGCGCGCCGCCGTGCTCTCGTACGCGCGGCTCTACTGGAAGCGCGACGGGTGGAACGACGGCGGAGGCCGGCCGGAGCTCGACGTCTCCGATCGGCGCACCTTCCACGCGATCGCGCTTCGCGAAGACTGGAGCATCGACGCCGCCCGCTGGCTGCACCTGGACGCCGGCGCCGAGTTGCACCGGCTCGACGCGAGCTACGACTACACCCGGCTGCAGGTTCGCCCGCGCGTCCTGGCCGCGCGCTGGGTGAGCGAATCGAACGACGCCGACGCATCGCTCGCTCCGGTGAGCCACGCGCTCGGCGTGTACGTCTCGCAGCGTTTCCGTCCCGCGAGCGCTCTCACCGTCGAGACGGGGGTGCGCTACGATCGCCGCAGCGAGACGGGGGTCGGCACCTTCGACCCACGGGCATCGCTTGCGCTCGCGCTGAACGAGGGCACCACCCTTCGTGCCAGCTGGGGGCGCTACTCGCAACCGCAGGAGCTCTACGAGCTACAGATTCAGGACGGCGTGAGCCAGATCGCCCCGCCCGAGCGCGCCGAGGAGCGGTCGATAGCGCTCGAGCGTCGCGATGGCAGCTTAACGCTGAGTCTCGCCGCCTACGATCGGAGGCGGCTGCGGATCAACCCGCGCTTCATCAATCTCGAGAGCTCGATAGAAGTCTTCCCCGAGGCAGCGCTCGATCGCGTTCGTATCGCTCCCGTCTCCGGCGATGCGCGCGGACTCGAGGCCGCGGCGGCGGCGGTGGTTGGCTCGCTACGCTGGTCGGCGAGCTATGCGCTCGCGTACAACAACGACGTAGTGGATGGCCAGCGCTTCCCGAGCGCCTTCGAGCAGCGCCACACCTTCCAGCTCGATCTCGACTGGCAGCCGAGCGAGAGCTGGCGCGTGAGCGCGGCGTGGCAGATGCACTCCGGATGGCCGGTAACCCCGATCACCTTCGAGGTGGACTCGCTGCACGACGGCACGCACCACGTGCGGGCGCAGTACGGCTCGATGAACTCCGGGCGTCTCGCGCTCTACCACCGGCTCGATCTCAGGGTGTCGAACGAGCGGACGCTCGGCGTGGGACGACTCTCGCTGTACCTCGATCTCTTCAACGCGTACGACCGCGACAACCCACGCGGGCTCGGCTACACCGTCACGGACTGGAACGCCGCGCGGGCGGACGTGCGGAAGCGCCCGATGAGCCAGCTGCCGCTGCTCCCCACCGTGGGCGCGAGGTGGGTCTTCTAGCGAGCGGCCCCCGCGCCCTCGAGCGCGTCCATCAGCTCCGGCAGATCCCAGTTGCCGTCGTAGCGGAAGCCGTTGATGAAGAAAGTCGGAGTGCCGTTCACGCCGCTGCGCACACCGCTCATGAAGTCGCTGCGTACGCGCGGGCGATAGCGCTCCTCGATGAGAGCGCGCTCGAGGTCAGCGGAATCGAGTCCGAGATCGCTCGCGTACTGGAGGAGCCGATCGTCAGCGAGCCAGTCGGGGCCATCGCTCCGGTGCTCGAAGAGCGCGGCGTGCATTTCCCAGAACTTCCCCGACTCCCCTGCCCACTCGGCGGCTTCCGCGGCGTGCTCCGCGTGTGGATGCGCTTCGCGCAGAGGGAAGTTGCGATAGACGAAGCAGAGTCGGTCGCCCATCCGCTCGCGGATCTCCGTCACGATCGGAAAGGCGCGCGCGCAGTGGGGGCACTCGTAGTCGCCGTACTCCACCAGAGTGACCGGCGCATCTTCGTGGCCCTCGATGTGATCGTTCTCGTTGACCGGTGGTTTCAGCTGACCGTTGCTCACGCGCTCTCCTTTCCAGCTGGCTCGTGGAGATCTTCGAGCGCCGACAGGATGCCGTCCGCACCCGGGTTCACGCCCACGGGGGAGCAGTAGCACCAGGTGATCTTGCCATCCTTGTCGATGACGAAGAGCGCCCGCTCCGCCACTCCTTCTTCGTCGCGGTAGGCGCCGTACATGCGACACACTTCGCCCTTGGGCTCGAAGTCGGAGAGGAGCGGGAACTGGAGGTTGCGCGCATCCTTGAACGCCGCGTGGCACCAGCTTCCATCGACCGAGATTCCGAGGAGCTCCGCGCCGAGCTTGTGGAATTCGGGGAGGACCTCGTTGTAGAGCGACATCTGGTCGCCGCACACGGGACTCCAGTCCGCCGGATAGAAAGCGAGGATCACCGGCTGCCCGCGAAACTCCGAGAGCGAGACGGTCTGGTCGGGCGTGGAATGCAGCGTGAAGTCGGGGGCTTCGGTCCCTGGCTGCAACAGCCTCTCGGTGTGCCCGCCCGGCTGCCTGGCGCCTCCGTTCTTTCGTGCCTGACTCTGGGTCTTGCCGGATTCTGCTTTAGCGCTCATGCGTGGAGTCTCCAATCGTGTTTTCATGCGGGCGCGCGTCTCTCGTCACGACAGCCCCGCTCTGCCATCGCCAACCTACGGCACGACGCGGGCCACGGACTGGCAAGGGGCTCGGCGGGCGGGCTGGCACAATCTGGCGACATGATTCATCGCTCGGACCCGGGGACGGGGTGGTACATCGCTTCTTTTCGGCATCATCGCGGGGGTGGGTTCATCGCGCGGACCTGCGGAGGCGGAGGTCGCGGAGGTGAACTGAGAGGACGCGGAGAAGGCTCCGGACAGTAGGGCCCTCTCTGGCCGATCCGGCTACAACTCGGCGTCCGAGTCCCCCTCGGTAAGGAACGCGGAGAACGCGGAGGACCGCGGAGAACGCGGAGAACTGCACAGGGAGCCAAGCTACCAGCCGCAAGGAGCAGAAAAGAAAAAGGGGAACTGCTCCCTCACCTCCGGTTCTGCCCGGGTGGGCAGGACTCTGGGTGCGGGAGCAGTTCCCCCAAAAGCTCCTGCTCGAGATCTCTGCCC
>DATCXR010000275.1:0-2963 GCA_036565685.1 Gemmatimonadaceae bacterium | reverse complement strand
CCGCGGCTCGTCCGGCCAGGCGTGCCGCGGTCGCGGCCACCACGTGCGCGCGGTCGCACTGTACGCACACCACCTGGACGAAGCGCTCCTGCAGCGCGCGGCGCAGGTGGCCGGCCGCGCCGGCAACCGTGCCCGCGCCGCGTACCTCGAGCACCTCGTACGCGCCGCGCTCGAGGTGCTGCTCCAACGGGCTATCGCCCGGACAGGCAACCGTCACCGAGTGCCCGCGCGCGCTGAGGCCGCGCGCCAGAGTGGCGGTCGCCCGGGCGCTCCCTCTCCATTCGGGCGACATCACGTAGAAGAGTATCCGCACCTCAGGTCCGGCCGGCCGGCTCCCGATCGCCGAACTGCAACGCGTGCAACCGGTGGTAGGCGCCCTGGCGCTCGAGGAGCTCGAGGTGAGTGCCGCGCTCCACGATCCGCCCTCTGTCCATCACGAGAATCTCGCTGGCGTTCTGGATGGTGGAGAGGCGGTGCGCGATCACCAGTACCGTGCGTCCCTCGAGCAGCCGGTCGATCGCCTCCTGCACCAGCCGCTCCGATTCCGTATCGAGCGCGGAGGTGGCCTCGTCGAGGATCAGGATGGGCGGGTCCACCAGGAGCGCCCGCGCGATGGCTATCCGCTGGCGCTGGCCGCCGGAGAGGCGCGTGCCGCGCTCACCGAGCGGGGTCTCGTACCCCTCGGGGAGCTCCATGATGAACGAGTGCGCGTTGGCGGCGCGCGCGGCCGCTTCGATCTGCGCGTCGGTGTACGCTTGGGCGTTCCCGTAGGCGATGTTGTTGCGCACGCTGTCGTTGAAGATCACCGTCTCCTGGCTCACGATACCCATGAGCGACCGCAGCGAGGAGAGCCTGATCTCGCGCGTGTCCACGCCGTCGAGGAGAATGCGGCCACTGGTCGGCTCGTAGAGCCGGGGAATGAGATCTACCAGTGTGGTCTTCCCCGCCCCGCTCGCGCCCACCAGCGCGACCACGTCGCCCCGGCGAGCGGTGAAGCTGATGTCCCTGAGCACCGGCGCGTCATCGAGCCCGTAGGAGAAAGAGACGTCGTCGAAGACCAGCGAGTCGTGGAAGCCATCTGCCACGCGCGTCCCCTTGTCGAGCGCCTGCTCCGTGGGGGAGTCCAGGACGTCGAAGAGCCTCTCCGAGGCCGCGAAGGCGTTCTGCGCCACCGCGGGGATCTGCGAGAGCTGCTTGAGCGGCTGGAGGAGCCGCATCACGAAGGTGAGGAAGACCAGGAACTGCGATGCCTGGAGCGACTGCTCGACCAGCACCAGGTGCGCTCCGATCCAGAGAAGGAGCACCGTGATCAGCGTGCCGAGCGTCTCGGTGATCGGCTGCGCAACGAGCGCGACGCGCGCCATCCGTACCAGGCCACCGGAGTATCTGTGGCTCGCCCCCACGAAGCGTGCTTCCTCGTGGCGCTCGGCGCCGAAGGTCTTCATCAGGCGCACGCCGCTCACGCTCTCCTGAAGCACGCTCATCATCTCTCCGTGGTCGCTCCGCAGTCGGCGGTAGCCGCGGCGCAGGCGGCGGAGCAGCGGCTGGAGCGCGAGTGTTAACGCCGGCGCGACCACGATCGCGACGAGCGTGAGACGCCACGAGATCCCGAACAGGTAGGCGATGTAGATGATCACCAGCGCCGTCGAGGAGAGAGCCCGCGTGACGATCTGCGTGATGAGCGTCCGCGTCTGCTCCGTGTCGGAGAGCACCCGCGACAGGATCTGGCCGGTCTTGGTTCGCGTGAAGTATCCCATCGGCAGGAGCTGCAGATGGCGATACACGCTGTCACGCAGGTCACGGGTGACGTACTCCTGGAGCTCCGCGCCCAGCGTTCCGGCGAACCAGATGAAGAAGTTCTTGAGCGCCACGGTCGCGAGGATGATGAGGATCACGTTCCTCAGCGAGTGCATCGGCCTGGCCGGATCCAGCAACGAGCCGATCGTGGCGTGCAGGAATTCGTTCACCCAGCCCTGGCCGAGTGGAAGCTGCTCCTGCCCGAAGAGCGCGTTGAGGAACGGGATCAGGAGCGCGAAGGCATAGCCATCGAGCGCCGCCCCGATGAAGTTGGCGACGATGGTGCCTACCATCCGCCACTTGTGGGGCAGCAGGTAGCCCAGGAGCCTGCGGTAGAAGTACACTCAGCGACGCGGGGTTAGGAGAGCCACGGGGAGGATCACCTCTTCCGGGGTGACGCCGCCATGCAGGAACGATCCGCGGTAGCGGCTCTGGTATTCCCGAAGCTTGGTCGGATACACGAAGAAGGTGTCGCCCGCGGCGAAGAGCGAGTTGGCGCCGAGCCCGCGACGAGGGAGCCTGAGGTCGTCGGAGTTCGTGAAGAGGAGCGCCTGCTCCGCGCGCTCCGCGCGCAGGTCCTCGCCGAACTTGTAGCGCAGGTTGGCCGTGGCATCACGCTTGGCGAACACCGTGGCCGGCGTTTGACAGTGGATCGAGCCGTGATCGCTCGTCACCAGCACCGGCACGCCGCGCCGCGACGCCTCCTTGAGCAGCGTGAAGAGCACCGAACGCTCGAACCACTGACGAGTGATCTGCCTTAGAGCCACCTCGTCGCGCGCCACCTCGTAGAGAATCGCCGACTCGCTCCGCCCGTGGGTGAGCAGATCCACGAAGTTGAAGACGAAAGCGCTCACTCCTTCGGTGGCGATCGCCCTCGAGACGCGCCGCTCTAGGTCCGCCGAATCGGCGGCCGAGGAGATTTTCTCGTAGCGCACCGGCGCATCCACCCTCAGCTCGCGGAGGTGGGCCTGGAGCAGCTCGCGCTCGTGCGCGTTGAGCGACTCATCCTCCCGCTCGCCCCACCAGTCGGGGAAGCGCGCGGCGATCTCCGCGGGAAAGAGCCCGCTGAAGAGCGCGTTGCGCGAGTACGGCGTGGCCGTGGGAAGTATGGAGAAGTGGTGCGTCGTCTCCACCTCGAAGTGCGGCGCCAGAAGCGGCTGGATCAC
>DATCXR010000241.1:0-1928 GCA_036565685.1 Gemmatimonadaceae bacterium | reverse complement strand
CGACACGTTGCACGCCGAGGGTCCTTCGGCGGCGCGAGCCGAGGAGTTCGCGCGCCGGTTCATGGAGCACCACAAGCTGGAAGGTGGCGCGCGCATCAAGGTGCACCGGGCGATCCCGTCGCACGCGGGGCTCGGCTCGGGGACGCAGCTCGCGCTCGGAGTGGCCCGCGCACTCGCGGAGCTCTACTCACTCCCTACCGCCGCTCCGCTGCTGGCGCTCGCCGTCGGTCGCGCGCGGCGATCGGCGATCGGCACGTGGATCTTCGCCCAGGGTGGCTTCGTCCTCGAGGGCGGGCGCCGCAAGGGGAGCCGCGATCCCGCTCCACTCCTCGCTCGCTACGAGCTCCCTTCCGACTGGCGCTACGTGGTCGCGCTTCCACCGGGGAAGGAGGGCGTGAGTGGCGAGAAGGAAGCGGCCGCCTTCGCGCGGCTCCCGCCTCCACCCGAGCGCAGCGTGATGCGAGTGTCGCACCTGGTACTCATGGCGCTGCTGCCGGCTCTGGTGGAGAAGGACTTGCGTGCGTTCGGCCACGCGCTCACGGAGATCCAGTGCATCAACGGCCGCTGGTTCGCGCCGGCGCAGGGGAGCGCGTTCTCGCCCGGCCTCAGCACCACGCTGGTGGAGATGATGAGCGAGTGGGGCGCGGCTGGCGTGGGACAGAGCTCCTGGGGCCCCGCGGTGTACGGGATAGTGGGCGGCGACAAGGCGGCCGATGCGCTCGCCGCGATGGTGCGCGAGGAGATCTCCTCGCGCGCCGAAGCAGGCGGCACACCGGGCGAGATGGGGGAGGTCTATACGGGTGCCTTCGCCAACGGCGGTGCTCGAGTATGGCGCGGGACCACCACGAACGAGGAGTAGCGATGCAAGCCAGTGCAGCTTACGCGGGTACGATGCGTCATCCGGAGCGCTGGCTGACGTTCCTGCGCGTGGTGGTGGGACTCTGGTTCCTGAAGAGCCTGCTCACCAAGCTCACCATCGGGCTCGCGTGGGGATTCCTCCCCGTACCGATGGCGACGACGCGCTGGGTGAACTTGATGCCCAAGCTCCTCACCAGGTACGCGGCCGAGAATCCCATCGGTTGGTACCGCGAGTTCCTCCTCGACACCGTCATCCCCAACAGCCACGTATTCGCGCACCTCACGGCCATCGGCGAGGTGGCGATCGGGATCTCGCTCACCTTCGGCCTCCTCACCGTGCTCGGCGCCTTCTTCGGCTTCTTCCAGGTGCTCTTCTACGGCATGGCCGTGCAGCACATGAGCCCCGGCCAGCAGGGCTTCCACGTGATGCTCGGCGCGATGATGATCGCCTTCTTCTTCGCGCGCGCGGGCAGGTGGCTCGGGATCGACGGGTGGCTGGTGCGTCGGTATCCCGATTCGATCTGGGCCAGGCTCGGCTAGAGGAGCTCGACGTCGAGCTGGCCGATGTGCTCGGGGTCGGCCACCAGATTGATCTCGACGATCTTCCCGCCCACGATCCACATGAAGAATACCGCGCGCGGCTTTCCACCCGGTGCCCACGTCGCGCCCACTACCCCGTCGACTAGCGCCGCCCGCGCCGCGTTGGCGCGGCCCAGGAAGGTACCCGCGACGCTCGGTGCACCCCGGATCTCGGGGGCGAGCCTCGGGGCGCCAGCCGCCTGGTTCTTCACACTCATCTGAACCGCCGCGCTGTCGACGCGGAGCATCACATCCGGATCGAGCAGCGAGAGGAGCGCCTCGAAGTCGCCCTCACGCGACGCGGCGAGGAAGGCTTCCACCACCCTCCTGCGTCCGGCGCGATCCACCTCGGGCGTGGCATCGGTGTGCTGCACCCTGCGGCGTGCGCGGCTGGCGAGCTGTCGCACGGCGACCGGAGAGCGACCCACGATCGGCGCTATCTCATCGAAGGGGACCGCGAACATGTCGTGCAGTACGAAGGCGAGCCGCTC
>DATCXR010000227.1:0-1849 GCA_036565685.1 Gemmatimonadaceae bacterium | reverse complement strand
GTCCGCGGCCGCGACGCTGTAGCCGTACTCGAAGCCGAGCACCGCCGTCTCGGAGAGTGGAGAGTTGTAGATCTCGAAGGCGCCGGTGGCACCGGGGATGTGCTGCAGCGGGGTGAAGGTCTCGCCGCTCTCGTGGTCGTGCAGCACCGCCTGCCGGTGCGAGAAGGTTCCCCGCTCCACATCCTGGCCGCTGACCCGAACGGACTTGCCGTTCTGCACGAGCGAGCCCCAGGCGAGCGCTTCGGCGTGTCCCCAGTCGATCCCTCCGCCCTCGCCCATTGCGGCGCGACGCCGCTCGAGCTGGCGAGTCAGCTTGGGAAGCGGCTTGAAGCTTTCGGGCCAGACCAGGAGCCGCTCGTTGAGCGCCACGAGGTCGTCGGCGGGCACCGCTGTGTCCACTCCGAGCTGTCCGGTGGGGCCCCGCTGATTTCCGGGGAGGTGGGGAGGCGCATCGGCCGTCCCGGCCTTGACCGCGGCATAGATCCTGTCGAATTCCGACTGGACCTCGGCGTCGAGCGCCTTCACCTCTTCGTCGGTGACGAGCCCCTCCTGGACGAGGCGCTGCCCCCATACCTCACGGGGCGAAGGCTGCTTCTTGATGGCCGCGTAGAGGAGCGGCTGGGTGTACGCCGGCTCGTCGGTCTCGTTGTGTCCGTGACGGCGGTAGCCCACCAGATCCACGAGGAAATCCTTGCCGAACTTCTCGCGATACGCGAGGCCGAGCCGTACGGCGACGATGCACGCCTCGGCGTCGTCGCCGTTGACGTGCACTATCGGGATCTCGAAGCCCTTGGCCAGATCGCTCGCGTAGTACGTGGAGCGGCCCTCGCGCGGGTCGGTGGTGAAGCCCACCTGGTTGTTCGCGATGATATGGAGCGTGCCGCCCGTGCTGAAGCCGGCCAGGTGCGAGAGATTGAGATTCTCCGCCACCACCCCCTCGCCTGGGAACGACGCATCACCGTGCACGAGGATCGGGAGCGCGCTGCTCTCGTCGCGCTCTCCCACTGAACCGGGCACCCGCTGCAGCGCGCGCGCCACCCCTTCAACCACCGGGTCCACGAACTCCAGGTGGCTCGGATTCGGCGCGAGCATGACGTTCACCGCCGCTTCTTCCGCGCCGTCGCTCGCCGCGGCGCCGCGGCGCACCGTGCGGCGCGTGCGCGCTCCCAGGTGATACTTCACGTCGCCTGTGTCGCTCGCGGCGTCGCCAGTGGCGTGGCGTCCCGCGAACTCCTGGAAGATCGTGGCAGCCGGCTTGTCGAGCACGTGAGCGAGGACGTTGATACGGCCGCGATGGGCCATCCCGATCACCACGTCGCGCGCGCCGGCGCGCGCCACGCCCTCGACGGCGGCATCGATCATCGGCACCAGGGCGTCCGTCCCCTCGATCGAGAAGCGCTTGTACCCCTGGTAGGCGCGTCCGAGGAAGCGTTCCAGCCCATCCACCTGCGTGAGCCGCCGCAGCACCGCCTTCTTCTCCTCCGCGGTTATCTCGCGCCGCAGCCCGCCCCGCTCGATCTGATCACGGAACCACTCGCGCTCGTCCTCTTCCTCGATGTGCTCGAATTCGACGCCGAGCCGGGATGAGTAGAGCGCGCGAAGCCGTGCCACCGCGCTGGCGGCGGTCGGCTCGTTGTCGAAGCCGAGTGCCGCGCCCGGGATGGTGGCGAGGTCCGCCTCGCTGATTCCGTGGAACTCCGGCTTCAGCTCGGCCGCGCCGAGCGGCGGAGAGCCGAGCGGGTCGAGCTGGACATCCAGGTGGCCGTACTGCCGGACCGCCTGAACCAGCCCCGCCGCGCCGGCCACCTTGCGCAGGTACGCCGTGTCGACCGTAGCAGGCGCGGCTTCC
>DATCXR010000224.1:0-1178 GCA_036565685.1 Gemmatimonadaceae bacterium | reverse complement strand
AAGCGTTCGACGGCATCGGGCGCGAGCGCCGCGTCGTCGTGCACCAGTAAGAGGTAGTCGGCGGCCCGGGCGGCCGGGAGCTCGGTCGCGGCGGTCAGCGCGCCCGCGATGCCCCGGTTGTCCCCGAGCGCCACCACCCGCCCCTCGCCGAGCGCCTGTCGCAGGAGCTGGAGCGTGCCGTCGGAGGAGCCGTTGTCCACGGCGACAACCCCCAGGCGCGGGTGGGTCTGCGCGGCGAGCGACTCGAGGCAACCCCGCAGCCACGCGACGGCGTCGCGCGTGACGAGCACGACGAGCACCCTGGGCGAGCGGACGTCGTGCGAAGCAGGAGAACGATCGACGGTTGTCGTGGCCATGAAGTCCGCCCTGAGGCGGCGCGCAGCCTAGCACGCCGGTGTTCGAACACGCGGAAGGGGGGCGATGCCCCCCTTCCGAGCTCAAACGGCGATCCGACGGCTACCGCTACTTCGCGGTCCGTCTCTTCGCCGGTCTACGCGCCGCAGTCTTCTTGGCCGCGGTCTTCCTAGCCGCTGGCTTTCTGCGTGTGGTCTTCCTGCGCGTCGTCTTCCTGGCCGCCGGCTTGCGCGCGGCGGTCTTCCTCCTCCTGGTCGCCTTCTTCGCCGCAACCTTGCGCTTGGCGGTCGTCTTCTTGGCCGCAGTCTTGCGCCGCCTGGTTGCCTTCTTCGCCGCAACCTTGCGCTTGGCGGAGGCCACCTTCCTCTTGGCGGTCGCCTTCTTGGCCGCGACTTTGCGCTTAGCGGTCGTCTTTCTCGCTGCCGTCTTGCGCTTCGCGGTGGATCTCTTCTTCGCGGGAGACATCGGTCACCCCCTTTCCATCGGTGTCAGGACGCCATGCGCTTCAGGCGTCGCCGTTCTCGTTCGCTCATCCCTCCCCACACCCCGTACCGCTCGTCGCGGCGAAGGGCGTAGTTGAGGCACTCGATGCGAACCGGACAATCGGCGCAGATCCGCTTGGCCTCTCTCGATGAACCCCCCTTCTCGGGGAAGAACACCTCCGGATCGTGTTGCCGACACCGTGCCCGCTCCTGCCATGGGATGTAGTGATGCATGTGGTCCCCGTTCCCTCCCCGAAATCACACGCGTGTGATTCTGGGCCATCTGCTCCCCTCTTGGCAAGAGGGAAACTCGAGTTCTCGGACATCTCCACATGCGTCCCC
>DATCXR010000197.1:0-8201 GCA_036565685.1 Gemmatimonadaceae bacterium | reverse complement strand
CCGATCGGCTGGGAGAGTCCGCGACGCACGCTCTCCGTACCGGCCATGAAGGTGGTGGCCACGGCCCCGAGGCCGGGGGTGAGCACACCGAGGCGACCCTTTGCTGGTGCTGGCGCACCCGGTCGCGAAGCAGGCCGGTTGTCGGCCGCGCTGGAACCCTGCACGAAGCTATTCTCCTTTCACGATAGAGCGCGGAGGTGCGGATTCGCGGGCCGCTTCGGCCCTTGCGGACGCCTCACTCACCGCGCGCGTGGCATCGGCGTGCTCCCGCCGCGCGGCGCCGCGGACGGCGGCGACACGCTGGAGGGTGGTGATCCACGCGGTGATTGTCAAAAGAACGATTATGCCGATCAGCACCAGCCCGTCGAGTGCCAGGCCGAAGAATGCCTGAGGCGCGGAGAGCAACACCACTCGTTCGGGGCGTTGAAGCAGCCCCACCTTCGCGTCTATTCCGAGCGCCTCGGCACGCGCTCTCGTATACGAAGTGACGAACGCGCCGATGAGCGCGAGCACGCAGACGGCGACCATCACCGTTCCCTGCCACCCGGGGCGCGTGGAGAAGAATACCGCGAGCCCGCCCAGCACGAAGCCGTCGGCCACACGATCCAGGGTGGAATCGTAGAAGGCGCCGAACAACGAGCTCTGGTTGGTGCGTCGAGCCACCATCCCATCGAGCACGTCGAACAGCGCCGTCAGACCCAGGAACCATCCGCCCGTGCGGATGTGCCCCGTCCCGTAGATTATGCCGCCGATGACCGAACAAAGTGTTCCGATTGTGGTGATGGTATTCGGCTGGACATCATGCCGAACCAGCCACTCCGCCACGGGCTCGATGAGGCGGAGATACACACGTTTCACCCGATCGGGCAGAAGATTCATGTCGCTGTCGCGACTGACGCGCGGAGAGCTGGATCCGCCTTCGATTCCGATGCACGACGGGCCGGAGTAACGCTCCGGCCCGGTAAACTATCCGATGGCGATGACGGGAGCAAGCGGCGTGTTACGGCAGTGTCCACGCATACGTACCCGAGAGCACCACGTCATCGCGAGTGTAGGTGCGTGTACCATCTACCGTCACCGCCTTCAGCGAAACCGTGGAGCCAGCCGCCACGCCGTTCACGGCCAGCGCCTTCGTGCTGTTGGCGGCAACCTGTCCCACGAGTAAATCGGTTCCACCGCTGGTGACGTACACGTTCACATCCTGCGAGAGCGTGTTGCTAACGTTGAGCGAAACCCCGCTCGACGGAGTCACACCGGTTCCGACTTCCACTTTCCGCGATGAGCATGCACCCACGACCATCACGAGCAGAACGGCCAGCAAGCCTCTCATGGATTATTCTCCTTTGAAGGAACCTGCGCTCGGGCGTGCGATCCGCGCTTGCGCCCGCCCGCTCTGAAGATGCAGGATTGGCAAGCTCCGCAACACCCTTGCCACAGGCGCTACTCCCACTTCCCCTGATGAAACAGAATTCGTCTTCACGCCTCCGCCTCCGCGCTCCGGCGCTCCGTGCCGCCTATCGCCGCGCGTCGCTCGTCGGCCTGCTCCCGCTCCTGGCTGCCTGCGCCACGGCGCGACAAGGGCCTGTGCGCCCCGCCACTCCCCTGCCCTCGGCGATCGCTGATTCCGTTCGCGCCGTCCTCCTGCGTGGCCTCGCGGACAGCGCTTACCCGGGCGCGTACGCCGTGGTCGGCAGCCACAAGGAGATCTACGCCAGCATGGGGGTGGGCCACGTCGACTGGGCTACCTCTCCAGTCCCCGACGAGAACACCATGTGGGACATGGCGTCGCTGAGCAAGGTGATCGGCACGACCACGGCGGCGATGCAGCTCTGGGAGCAGGGACGCCTCAACCTCGAGGCACCGGTGCAGAAGTACATTCCCGAGTTCACCGGGAAGAACAAGGAGCTGGTCACGGTTCGCAACCTTCTAACGCACAGCTCCGGTCTCCCCGCCTGGAGACCGCTCTACAAGGAGGCCAGAACCCCGGAGGAAGCGGTCCAGCTGGTGTTCACCACGCCGCTCGACACACTTCCCAACGTGCGCATGGTCTACAGCGACCTCGGGATCATCACGCTCGGCAAGATCATCGAGCGCATCTCGGGCGAGTCGCTCGACGGCTACCTCGCGCTGCACGTCTTCGGCCCGCTCGGCATGAAGTCCACCATGTACCGGCCGCCCGCGTGGATGCGCCAGCGCATCGCGCCGACCGAGCGAGACCCATGGCGCGGACGTCTCGTGTACGGCGAAGTGCACGATGAGAACTCGTACGCGCTGGGCGGAGTAGCTGGGCACGCAGGGCTCTTCAGCACGGGCCACGACCTCGCGATCTTCGCGCAGATGTACCTCGACGGCGGCGTCTACGACAGCGTGCGCATCGTGAACGAGACGACCGTGAAGACGTTCACGCAGGTGCAGGACTCCGCGCTCTCCAACCGCGCGCTCGGCTGGGAGGTACCGAGCGGAACCAATTCCGCGGGACACCTTCTCTCGAAGCACGCCTTCGGGCACACGGGCTTTACCGGCACGTCCATCTGGATGGATCCCGATCGCGACCTCTTCGTGGTTCTCCTGACGAACAGGGTCGATCCCAGTCGCGAGAGCCGCGGGATATACGTGGTGCGGCCGGCGCTCGCGGACGCGGTAGCGGAGGCGCAGGACGCGAGCATGGGGCGCAAGGTCGTGGCCACGCGTACGGCTCGGGGCGACGGGTCGCGCTGACGAGTTTCGGGGAGCGGCGCATGGTACTCCGCGCTGCGCGCCATCCGAGCGCAGCGACGCTCGTATACGGGCTCTTCCCCGTTGATGGATGGCCCCCGGATTGCTATAGTTAAACACAGTCGGGGCTTGTTCCCCGCCCACTTCGAGCGAGGTTCCGAATGAGCACTACCCAGCAGCCCGCGGTCACCGTAACCGTCACCCCCACGGCGGCCGTAGAGGTCAAGCGCTTCATGGAGCAGGAGGGCGTTTCCGAGGCCCAGGGCGGACTGCGCGTCAGCGTGCAGCCCGGTGGTTGCAGCGGCTTCAGGTACGGCCTTCTCATAGAGGAGCAGAAGGCAGACGATGATCTCGTGGTCCAGCAGGAGGGATTCAACGTCTTCGTCGATCCGTTCTCGGCGCAGTACCTGGATGGCGTGACCATCGATTACGTCTCGTCCATGCAGGGCTCGGGATTCACCTTCAACAACCCGAACGCCACCGGCGGCTGCGGCTGCGGCAGCTCCTTCACGGCCTGACTCGAGCGCGGAGCGCTTCCCTCGCGCGCCCGCGCAGCGGGCGATACCAGCCACTGCCACTTGCCCTCGCGACGTGCGACCGGCCCGGATCAATCCAGTGGCGATGAGGGACCCGATCTGAAGCGCAAGCCCGCGATCCCACCGCGAATCGCGGGCTTTCTCGTATCCTCTCCGTACCTTCCGTCCGACCATCACAAGCAGGGTCACCCCAACCGCCTACATGCACATCCGCACAGTAGTCGTCGATAGCCATGACGAGATGGGCCGGCTCATAGCCGGTCGCATGGCCGAGCTCATTCGCGAACGTACCGCCACCGGCCAGATGGCCGTGCTGGGCCTCGCCTCCGGCTCCACTCCCATCCCGGTGTACCGCGAGCTGATTCGCATGCATCGCGAGGAGGGATTGAGCTTCGCGAACGTCGTGACCTTCAACCTCGACGAGTACTACGGGATCTCGCCCGACAGCATCCACTCGTACGCGCGGTACATGTGGGAGAACTTCTTCGACTTCGTGGACATCGCGCCCGAGAACGTCCACATCCCACGCGGCGACATCCCGCGCGAGAAGGTGACCGAGGAAACGCACCACTACGAGGAGATGATCCGCGAGGCGGGCGGAATCGACATTCAGATCCTCGGCATCGGCAAGACGGGGCACATAGGCTTCAATGAACCCGGCTCGGGCATCGACAGCCGCACCCGGCTGGTCACGCTCGACATGGTCACGCGCAAGGACGCCGCGGCCGACTTCTTCGGCGAGGACAACGTCCCGCGCGAAGCGATCAGCATGGGCGTGGGGACGATCATGGAGGCACGCGAGATCCTCATCCTCGCGACCGGCGAGCACAAGGCGGACGTGGTGCGCAGGGCGGTCGAGGGCGAGATCGACCTCGAGGTACCGGCGACGTTTCTCCAGAAGCACCCGAACACGATCTTCTACCTCGACCGCGCCGCGGCGGCCGACCTCACACCGATCGCCACGCCCTGGCTGGTGGACGAAGTCGAGTGGACCGACGAGCTCGCGATCCGCGCCGTCACCTGGCTCGCGAAGCGCACTGGCCGCGGCATCCTCAAGCTCACGCAGAAGGACTACGCCGAGCACCGGCTCTCGTCGCTCGTAGCGCTGCACGGGTCGCCGGGCGCGCTCAACGGTGTGGTGTTCAACGCACTGGGCGCGAAGATCCGCGGGCGATCGAAGCTGCCGCGCGGCAAGCGCATCATCTGCTTCTCGCCGCACCCGGACGACGACGTCATCTCGATGGGCGGGATCCTTCGCAAGCTGATCGAGAACGAGAACGACATCGTCGTCGCTTACATGACGAGCGGAAACATCGCCGTCTTCGATCACGACGTGCGCCGACACATAGACTTCCTCCGGCGCATGGCCGTGGATGGATACGTGTCGGAGGAACGGATCGACGCGCTCTCCACGAAGGTCCTGGATTCGCTGGCGCGCAAGCGCCCCGGAGACGTAGACATCCCCGAGGTGCTCGACATCAAGCGCAAGATCCGCGAGACGGAAGCGGTGAGCGGCATCGAGGTGCTCGGTCTCTCCCGCAGCGCTGCGTGCTTCCTCAACCTTCCGTTCTATCGCACCGGGAAAGTTCGCAAGGATCCGATCGGCCCGGCAGACGTGGAGATCGTCCGTCGTCTGATCGAGGAGCACCAGCCGGAGCTGGTCTTCGTGGCAGGCGATCTCTCGGACCCGCACGGGACGCACCGCATGTGCAAGGAGGCGATCGACAGCGCGCTCTGCGAGCTGTACGGCGAGAAGGATTGCGAGAACGTGCAGGGGGCCGCGCGCGAGGAGCAGGCGCCGGCGCCACGCGCCGGCGCTCACGATGGGATGCGGACTTCCGGACCCCGCACGCGTCCGGAGGTCTGGCTCTACCGAGGCGCCTGGCAGGAATGGCCCGTGACCGACGCGACCTGGCTGGTCCCGCTCTCGCAGGAGGAGCTGCGTCTCAAGATCCAGGCGATCTTCAAACACCAGTCACAGAAGGACACCGCCCCCTTCCCCGGCCAGGACGACCGCGAGTTCTGGCAGCGCGTCGAGGCGCGCAACAAGGCGACCGCAGCGGAGCTCGACGCACTCGGACTGGCCGAGTACTTCGCGATGGAAGCCTATGTGGTCGAATAGGAGGATGCGATGAGGCACTTCACTGCGCTCGACGTCATCGTCCTGCTCGCGTACCTGGGGGCCACCACCCTCCTGGGAATCTGGCTGGGCCGCGACCAGAAGACGGCCCGCGACTACTTCGTTGCCGACAAGGCGATTCCCTGGTGGGCCATCCTCTTCTCCGTCGTCGCCACGGAGACGAGCTCGCTGACCTTCATCAGCATTCCAGGAGTGGCCTACCTCGGCAACCTGACCTTCATCCAGGTGGCGTTGGGGTATCTGGTGGGGCGCATCGTGGTGTCGTACACGCTGCTCCCCCGGTACTACGAGGGCGAGCTCGTCACCGCCTACTCGCTGCTCGAGAAGCGCTTCGGAATCGGCACGCGCCGCTTCGCGTCGGTGACCTTCATGGTCACGCGCGCCTTCGGCGATTCGGTGCGCGTCTTTGCGACCGCCATTCCGATCGCGCTCATCCTCGGTCCGCAGGTCCCGCGCGAGTACGTCGGGCCCGTGTCCATCCTCCTTCTCGGCGTCTTCACGATCATATACACGTACCATGGCGGGATGCGCGCCGTGGTGTGGACTGATGTCATTCAGACGCTGGTGTACCTGCTGGGCGCTCTCGCCGCGGCATGGCTCATAGGGCTCGGCGTTCCGGGCGGATGGAGCGGGATTCTCGCCGGCGCCGGCGCCGAGGGGAAATTGCGCCTCTTCGATCTCTCGCTGGGACTCGACAAGCCGTACACTCTCGCGGCGGGGCTCATCGGAGGCGCGTTCCTGTCGATGGCATCGCACGGCGCCGACCAGCTCATCGTGCAGCGCCTCCTCGCCGCACCGTCGGTGAAGGGCGCGCGCAAAGCGCTGATCGGGAGCGGCGTCGCCGTGATCTTTCAGTTCCTCCTGTTCCTGCTGATCGGCGTCGGTCTCTACGCCTACTACAACGCGCGCCAGTTCACGAGCCCCGACGCGATATTCCCGTCGTTCATCGTGGACGTGATGCCGCCGGGGCTCACGGGGCTGGTGGTCGCCGCGATCCTAGCGGCCGCGATGAGCACCGTGTCCGGCTCGCTGAACTCGCTCAGCGCTGCCACCACGCACGACATCTATCTGCCGATTACCGGCCGCCGGGCCGACGATCCGGCGGTGCTGAAGGTCGGGAAGGTGTTCACGCTCGTGTGGGCGGTCATCCTCATCGGCGGCGCTCTGCTCTATCACCAGGAGGGGACGCCGGTAGTGGTGGTGGCGCTCTCGATCGCTTCCTTCACCTACGGCGGTCTACTCGGAGGCTTCGGGCTGGCGATCCTCTGGCCGCGCGCTATACAGCGTGATGCGATTACCGGAATGGCTGTCGGTATCTTCGCCATGACGCTGGTGGTGTTCGCCAAACCTCTCGTCGCGGCTTACCCGTCGCTCGCGCCGATGCTCGGTCCATTCGCTTCGATCGCCTGGCCGTGGTACGTCCTCATCGGGACGGCGATAACCGTCACCGCCGGCATCATCTCCTCGTACACCCACCCGGCGCCCGAAACGGTGCCCGAGCTGGCCGAGGAGCTGACGTGATGCGCGTGGTCGTGGGAGTGGACGGCGGCGGCTCGAAGACGCGAGTGCTGGTGGCCGACGGACGAGGAGAGCAGCTCGGAAGCTACGAGGGTGCGGCTTCGGCGGTTCGCCCCGGAGCCGTGGAGCACTCGGCTGATGTCATCGCCACGTGCGTGCGTGAGGCGCTTGCCGCTTCCGGAGTCGCTGACGAGCGGCCGGCCGCGCTCTGCGTGGGCGTGGCTGGAGTGGGGCGCCCTGCCGAACGCGAGCAGCTCTGGCGCGCGCTCATGCAGCACGATCTCGCCAACGAGCTTTCGATCGTTCCCGATGCGCAGGTGGCGCTCGACGATGCCTTTGGCGACGGGCCGGGCATACTGCTGGTAGCCGGCACCGGCTCGGTGGCGTTCGCACGAGGCCCGACGGGCGCGGAGGCGCGCGTGGGCGGTTGGGGCCCGGTGTGCGGCGACGAGGGGAGCGGCGCATGGATCGGCCGCCGCGCGCTCTCGGTCGTCACTGCTGCGCTCGACGGCCGCGAGCCGGAGACTTCGCTGGTGGGCGCGGTGCTCACCGCGGCGGAGCTGAACGAGCCCGCGGAACTGGTGGCATGGGCAGCGGCGGCCACGCCAGCGCACCTCGCCACCCTGGCTGCAACCGTGGTGAGCGTCGCGGAGGGCGGTGACCTTCGCGCCAACTCGATTCTCGACCTGGCGGCCGAGGAGCTGGCGCTCCACGTGCGCACGCTCGCGAGGCAGCTCTTCGCGGATGAGCGCGCGGCCTGCCCCGTCGCGCTCGCGGGCGGCCTTCTCCGCGCCGGCTCCGCACTGCGCAAGAGGCTGGAGCACCGGCTCAAGTCGTCCGCGCCTGGGGCGCAGATCGTCCCCGGCGAGGTCCGCCCCGAGCGCGGCGCCATGCGCGCAGCGCTGGCACTGGCCGGAGGACCGGATAAAGTCGAAGTGCCGCCCGAAACCGATCCCGCCGACGGGTCTGGTGAGGACAATGCCATCGAATCGGGTGGCACCCTGGCCGCCGACGAGCCGGAACACGAGCACGCGACCGAGTAGCCATGACCGACCGGGGCAGATCTTGACTTACAACCGGTTCATCTCGCGCTGGTAGGGACAGCGCACGCGTTGGCACATAGCGGCTGTGGGAGCTCGTCTCGGGGGCGTGGTTCATCGCGCGGACCTGCGGAGGCGGAGGTCGCGGAGGTGAACTGAGAGAGCGCGGAGAAGGCTCCGGACAGTAGGGCCCTCTCTGGCCGCTCGGGCTGCATCTCGGCGTCCGAGTCCCTCTCGGTAAGGGACGCGGAG
>DATCXR010000195.1:0-13595 GCA_036565685.1 Gemmatimonadaceae bacterium | reverse complement strand
GCACCGGAAAGGACGTCGTGACGTCAGAGATGATCCGCGACGTCGGCGTGAGTGTCGAGGGCAGGGTGCGCTTCAGCATCCTGCTCGCGGCCCAGGACCCGGCGTCGCTGGTGCGCGAGGTGCGCCGGGCCGTCGAGGGTGTCGAAGGCGTGAGCGACGTGCGTGTGGATGTGAAGGATCCATCGCAATCTGCCGCTCCCGCGGCTCGTCCCCAGGCTCCCGCGCAGGCCGGGCAGCCTGATGCTGCGCACGCGCCGCACGCATCACATGCCCATGCTGGCTCGCCGGGCGGCGCTCCCGCTGGCGCGCCACCCAGCGGTGCGGCGCAGGGGCGCGGACGCTCGCTCCCGGTGATGGGTCAGGAGCCGCAGTCGCGGCGCGCGGCTGTACCGGCGCCAACACCGGTGGCCTACCCCAATCTCGGTCGCATCATCGCGATCTCGAGTGGAAAGGGCGGTGTGGGGAAGAGTACGGTCGCTTGCAACCTCGCCGTTGCGCTAGCGCTCGGCGGTGCGCGCGTGGGACTCATGGACGCGGACATCTACGGTCCCAACATCCCGCGCATGATGGGGGTGGACGAGCCTCCGCGCGTGGTCAACGACCGCATCAAGCCGCTCGAAGCCCATGGCGTGAAGGTCATGAGCCTCGGCTTCCTGATCGAGCATGATCAGCCGGCGATCTGGCGCGGCCCGATCGTCATGAAGATCATCACGCAGTTCCTGCGCGACGTGGACTGGGGAGAGCTGGACTACTTCCTCGTCGACATGCCCCCCGGAACCGGGGATGCGCAGCTCTCGCTGGTCCAGGCCACCAACGTGCACGGCGCGGTGATAGTGACCACGCCGCAGCCGGTGGCGACAGGCGACGCACTTCGCGGCGCGCGCATGTTTCAGCGCGTGGGTGTCCCGGTGCTCGGCATCGTGGAGAACATGAGCTACTTCGTCTGCGACTGCTGCGGGACGCGTACGGCTCTCTTCGGAGAGGGCGGCGGCCGGAAGCTCGCCGACGAGCTCGGCCTCCCGCTCCTCGGCGAGATCCCCCTGCAGCCCGAGGTTCGGACGAGTGGCGATGAGGGGAAGCCGATGGTCGCCGCCGCTCCGGAATCGCCGGTGTCGAAGGCAGTGCTGGAGGTCGCGCGTCAGATCACCGCCACCGCGGAGAGCGCCATCCCCGCATGACCACGGTGTGAGCGCCGCCGGATCCAAGCGGCCGATGGAGGAGGCGCGGCTGCCGGACGATGCTCCGGTGGCCGCGTTGCCGTTGAGCTCCCGCGACGGCGTCGCCGCGATCCCGGCCAGCGGGGAGCTCCCTGGCTACGGCACGCTCGTGGGCGGGCCGCTCGTCCGCACCATCGCTACGGTCGCGCTGCCAGCGGTAGCGTCGATGCTGCTGATGACGATCTTCAGCACCGCAGACGCGTTCTGGGTGGGCCGTCACATAGGACCCGACGGCCTGGCCGCCGTCTCCACGTCGCTCTTCTGGATCTGGCTGCTCATCTCGTGCGCGGAGCTCGTGAGCGTGGGGCTCACCGCCGTGGCATCGCGCAGACACGGCGAGCGCCGTCACGACGCAGCCGCCAGCTCGGTGGGAAACGGCGTGATCCTCGCCCTCGCGCTGGGGAGCGCCGCCGCGCTGCTCGGACATCTCGCGCTCGGTTGGATCTTCAGCGTGATGGAAACGCCGGAGCACGTCACTGCGCTCGGGCGCATCTACCTCGGCACCTACCTGCTGGGCGCACCACCGTACTTCGGCTTTTTCGCCGTAGACGCCGCCTTCCGTGCCTCGGGCAACACGCGGACGCCCTTCGTCATCCTCCTGGTCTCGGTGATCGGGGCGCTGATCCTCGATCCGGTGTTGATCCTCGGTCTCGGGCCCGCTCCACGAATGGGGATCGCCGGAGCCGCGGTGGCTACGGTGTTCACTCGCTCCGTGGCATTCGTATTCGGGATCGCGCTGCTCGTGCGGCGGAGGATGATCCGATTCGGTCCTGTGTCGGCGTCGACGATGCGCGCGATCGCCCGCGTGGGCCTCCCGACCGCCGCCACCGGGGTCTTCTTCAGCCTCACGTACGTCCTCCTCACGCGCACCACCACCCTCTTCGGCACGCCGGCGCTCGCGGCGCTTGGGGTGGGCCACAGAGTGGAGAGCTGGACCTTCACGGTTGGCGTGGGCTTCGGGGCCGCGACCGCCGCGATCGTGGGCCAGAGCCTCGGTGCCGGCGAGGTAGGGCGTGCCACCCGTGCGGGTTGGATCGCCACCGCTCTCGCCACGGTGGTGGGAATCATCGGCGCCCTGCTCGAGCTCACCTACGCGCACGAGTTCGCGGCGCTCTTCACCACCGACCCCGCCGTGATCGCCGAGAGCGTTCGCTATCTGCGAATCGCCGCCTTCTCCACGATCTTCATTGGCTCGGAGCTCGTCCTCGAGGGCGCCCTCGGCGGCGCTGGCAACACGCTTCCGCCGATGCTCTCCTCCACCGCCTTCACCGCCCTCCGCATCCCCATCGCCGCCTGGGCAGCCGCCCGCTGGGGCACCGACGGCATCTGGTGGACCATCTCCCTCACCGCCATCTGCCGCGGCCTCGCGATGATGGTGCTCTGGCGCGGAGGAGGGTGGAGGAGTAAGAAGGTGTGAGAGGGGAGACAGCAGAAAGCAGGAACGGCTAGAGGGTTCAGGGGGCAGGGTTCAGGGTTCAGGAACTGCCTCGGGTTCGACATCCCGATCGCCTTGTAGTACCTGCACCCTGAACCCTGCCCCCTGAACCCTAGGGTTTCACTGCTTTCTGCTTTCTGCTGTCTCCCCTCTCACACCACCCTCGCCCCCACTCCGATGCTCTCTCTAATCACCCTCCTTACCGACTTCGGCACTTCCGACGGATACGTGGGGGAGGTCAAGGGGGTGCTGGTGTCGGGGGCGCCGGGGGTGATGGTGGTGGATATTTCGCATGAGGTCGGCGCGCAGGATGTGGAGGGGGCGCGGCTGGCGGTGGCGAGGTACTGGAGGAGGTTTCCGAGGGGGACGGTGCATCTCGTGGTCGTGGATCCGGGGGTGGGGTCGGCGAGGGCGGCGATCGCGGTGGCGAGCGATGGACGGTATCTCGTGGGACCGGATAACGGGGTGCTCTCGCCGGCGCTGGTCGCGAGAGACGCGAGGGTAGTGGCGCTGCCCCTGCCGGCGCACGCATCGAACACCTTTCATGGACGGGATGTCTTCGCACCGGCGGCGGCGCTGCTCGCGGCGGGGACGCCAATCGAAGAGCTGGGGACGCCGTTCGATACGCCGATCATCCGGCGCACTCCGGAGGCCCGGCGGCTCGGAGATGGGCGAGTGCTCGGCGAAGTCATCTCGGTGGATCGCTTCGGGAATCTCATCACGAACATCGTGGCGATGAACGGGGGGAGCGTGGACATCGCATCGCGGTCGCTCGAGGTGCGGCGCGCCTACGCGGATGTGCGGGCCGGGGAGCTCACCGCTCTGGTGGGATCGCTGGGCTTCGTGGAGATCGCCGTGCGCGATGGGAGCGCGGCGACGACGCTCGAAGTGGGGAGGGGCGCTCCGGTGCTACTCCATCCTCCGCTCGTTACCCCCTCGTCGACCGCTGGCGCGTAGCGCAGCCGGCTCCGGTGAGGATGTCCGGGTGCGTCGCGGCGAAGTCACGATGCGGCCGGCGTACACCGCGCCCTCGCGCGGATGGATCGCGCCGGTGCCACGATGCAGCTCGGCGTTCAGCTCTCCGCCAATGAGGATCACCAGCATCGTGAGGTACATCCAGGTGAGCACCACTATCACCGCGCCTATCGTGCCGTACGTCTTGTTGTACGAGCCGAAGTTGGTGACGTAGAGTCGGAAGAGCAGCGTCACGATCAGCCAGAGCACCGTGGCAACCAGCGAGCCCACCAGAATTTGCTTTGCGCTCTGCTTCAGGTTCGGCAGGAACCTGTAAATCATGAAGAACGCGAGCACCAGCAACGCGAACGCGATGGGGTACTGCAGCACCATCCAGAGATCGATCTTCCCGGTGGGAAGGCGCAGTCGGCTGCCGAGCCATTCCAGGATTTCCGGCCCGCCGAGCATCACGGTGCTGGCCATGATCATGAGCACCCCGAGCACGACGATCGCGCCGAGCGAGAGCAGCGCGCGCTTCCAGAATGGACGTTGCTCCTCGACATCGTACGCGAGGTTGAGCGTGTCCATGAGCGAGCGGAAGACGTTGGAGCCCGACCACGCCGTGAGCAGCAGGCCGAGCGAGATCAGGCCGGACTTGCTGTTGGTGAACACCACGTCCTCCACCACGCCGCGCACCAGGCTGAGCGCCTGGTCGGGTACCACCCGCGCCATCTGATCCATGATCCAGGTGATCGTGGATCGCTGGTCCACGAAGATCCCTATCAGTGCCGTGGCGAAGAGCAGGAAGGGGAAGAGCGAGAAAAAGAAGTGATAAGCCGCTTCCGCCGCCAATCCGGTTATCCGGTCGGACGACGCCTGCTTCCCCGTGGCCCTCAGTAACGGCCAGATCCTGTATCCACCGAGCTGCATGCCCCCCGGATTCGCAAGGAGAGGGCCAGCTCACGCATCAGATCGTGTGGATCACTCGGAACGGCGCACCTCGAGGCGTCCGAGAACAGCGCGTCCACCGATCGTCACGCTGCGCTTCGCGTTCGCCCAGTTGTCGCTGTACCAGGCGCCGTCGCGCGCGGTGAACCCGGGCGTCTCGACGGTGCCGAGCGTGGTCGAAGCGTCCACCTTCACTCCCACGTCGCCGGGCACGCGCACGGTGATCACGCCGAGCACCGCATCCAGGTCGAGCGCGGTGCGGCCGGTCCAGTTGCCGCCGAGGTCGAGCTCGATGTGGCCGAGGGTGGCGTTCGCGCGCAGGGTGTCCACGCGCGCGTTGCCGAGTTGCGCCACCTCGAGCCCCGCCGCGGTGGCGCGCAGTTCCGCGTTCGGGATGCGTGTGGAATTCGGTGTGCCGAAGGTGAGCCGGCCGCCGCTGGCGGTCGCCTCCACGCTCAGCCGGCGCACGTCCAGCCCGCTCAGGTCGAGCGCAGCGTCGGCGGCGCTGAAGCGGAGCGCGAGGTCGAGCGGTACCTCCCGCGCCACTTTCAGCGCGAGCGATGGACTCGGCCCCTTACGACCGGAGTCATCTTCATCGTGGCGGATGGCGAACGTCTTCGCGAACCCGCTGTCGCCGCCCACGGTGAGGAGCCGCGCCGAGGGGTCGTAGGCGTACTTCACGCGGCGCTCGTCCGCATCGTAGCGCACGGTGAGATCGTAGAGCAGGTTTTCGTCAGCCGCGCCGAGCGCGAGGTTCCCCACGACGTAGGCGAGTCTCACGTGGAGCGTGTCGTGGCCACCAGTGGTGGCGAGCGACCGGCTCGCCTCCAACGTGCGCCACTGCTGCGCGGGAAGCGCTGCAGCAGCGAGAGGGAGCACAACGATCGCTCCCGTGAGCGCGAGTAGCCGCAGCGATGCGCGGCTCATCGTCCTTCGCGCTCGACTGGCGACGGGCGGCGCGCAGCGGCGACTCCGCTCACCGGAGTCGGCGTCTGCCAGGAGAGCTCGTCTGCCGGTTCCGGCTCCTCGAGCTCCGCGGACAGGCGCGCGCGCGTACCGCCGCGCGAGGCGAGCGTAGCGCCGAAGCCGACCGTCAGCGCTACCCAGGTGAGCACCGTCACGATGAAGCGCACCAGTCCACCCAGCGCACCGAAGCCGCCCACCGCTCCACCGATCACCCAGAGGACGAGGTATATGGAGAGACCCATGAGCAGGAACTGCAGGAGCTGCGCTCTCCCTCCTCCCACGGCAGCCCCACGCCAGCGCATGGCGGCATCGCCCATCACGTACGACATCGCGATGAAGCCGAGCGCCAGCCCGCCCGCCACGGCGAGGCAGAAGCCCACGATGGCGAAGGGGATGAGGATGATCCCTATCACCGTGATGGCGAGCGCCACTATCGAGATCAGGAGCGCGGGCACGAGGAGCAGCTGGCCAGCCAGACCGTAGAGGAACGAGCGTGTGAAGTCGCTCCGGATCCGATCGGATATCGTCTCGAGATTCCCGCGCGCGAAGAGCACCACCGCGAGACCTATGGCTGCAAGCACCAGGTACCAGCCCACGGCGAGCGACACCGAGCGACGCGCGGTCTGCTCCGCGCTCCGCGGCGGGGTCGTGGGGAGCGGGCCCACGGTGAGCGCGCTGAGCGAGCGCATCTCGCCATCCACTATCCCGCCCTCGTTCCGCACTTTCCCGCCGACGGCGAGCGCATCGCCGCCGATCACCGCACCTGGGTGAATGACTACGTCGCCGCCGACCGCCACGGCGTTCCCATCTATGTGTCCCGCCACATCGAGAGTGCCGTGCCAGGTCGCGATGTTACCGGAGATGGTGTCGCCCTCCGCCACGCGCTGGTTGCCCTCTCGCACCGCCGCGCGCGCGAGCACCAGACCATGGGCGTCCTTCGCGAGCGAGTCGAGCCAGACGGCTATGGGGTCGGCGCTCGCGCTGGTAGTGGCGGGAGTGCTCGTGGCCTGCTGGCGCGGCGCGGTGGCAGGCTCCTGCGCCGGGAGCGCTGACGCGAACAGGAGCGCCAGCAGGGGGATCGTGATCCGCATGATTCTCAACGACGTCGAGCGCCCGCGACTACCACGCGGAGCGCGCCGACCGCGAGCAGCGCGGTCAACACCGTTACCAGGAACGCCAGGGCGATCCCGGCCGGCCCGCTGGAGCTGAGCGCCTGGGCGGCGGTATCGCCGAAGAGTGTCACCACGAGATTCGAGAACGCCCAGGCACCGGCGGCGCGCACCCGACCCACTCCCAGCTCCACCACGAATAGCACCGCGTCGAGCCGCGTGACCATCCAGAGCGTCGCGATGAGCACGACCGAGGCGAGCGCCGCCACGCCGGCCCACGCGGCTGCGCGCCACCTTCGTTGCTGCGGAATGAAGGCGCGGACGCTGTCGGCGAGTGCCACGTGCCACGGGACGAACACGTGGACTCGCTCCATGACCTCCTCGGAGAAGTGCGCCGGGAGCGTGAAGTGCGGGAGCTGCTCCAGCTGGTCCACCAGTACGCGCGCCGATTCGAGCTCGGCTCTACACTCGGTGCACGTACGTACGTGCAGCTTGAGTGGCGCCGTGCCGAAGCCGACCTCGCCGTCGAGGAGCTGGTCGATCTCTTCCGGTAGCAGGTGTCTATTCACGAGTCCTCCACATGATCGTACGGCGGTAGTCCGAGAGCGGTTTCATGTCAGCTCTTCAGGTGTCCGAGGGCCTCCCGGAGCTCGTGCCGGGCGCGGTGGATGTAGGTCTTGACGGTTCCGAGAGGGAGGTCGAGGGTGGCTGCGATCTCTTCGTACGATCGGTCCTCGACGTGACGAAGCAGGATGCACGCCCGGTACTCGGGTCGAAGCTTCGCTATGGCCTCCTCGATCGCGCCCCCCAGCTCCCGCGATTCGATCTCGTCGAGCGGCGACTCGCCGCGGGCGCTCACGTCGAACGACGTCGCCTCCTTCTCGGCGGCCGTGGCGGCGTGCGGGGAGCCGTCGATGCTCACGGTGTCGAGCCGTCGCTTGCGCAGGTAATCGATTGTGAGATTGTTGGCGATCTTGAAGAGCCAGCTCGAGAACTTGAACTCCGGCCGGTAGCGGTCGATGTGGTTCAGCACCTTCACGAAGGTGTCCTGCGCCAGATCCTCGGCCAGCTCCCGGTCGCGTACCATGCGGTAGATGAGCGAGAACACCGGCCGCTCGTACCGCCTCACCAGCTCGCGAAAGGCGGCGTCGCGCCCCCCTCGGGCGAGAGCGGCGACGTCGGCGTCGGGGAGGTTGGTGAGCTCGAGAGAGAGAGGCATTGGAAGTCGGTACCAAGTTACGCGTGGCCTGCGTGCTCATCCAGCACGGCGGCTTGCGTCTCCACGGAGCCGCCGTGAAGTTTGATGAAATGTCTTCCGCAGAAACCGAGGAGCGCGAAGCGCTCGATGCCGCGGCTGGAGGCGGCGCCAAGCGGGCGTACGTCCGCCGGATCTTCTCAGAGATCGCGCCCAGCTACGATCTGCTGAACCATCTCCTCAGTCTGAACATCGACCGCGGCTGGCGCGCTCGCGCCATCGAGGCGCTCGCGCTGGATCGCCGGCCGCGCGGAACCTTCCTCGACATCTGCGCCGGTACGCTGGATGTGAGCGCCGAGCTGGCGCACGAGCCGGGATTCGACGGAACGGTCGTAGCCGTGGACTTCGCCGAGCCGATGCTCCGTCGGGGAGGCGAGAAGACCCGCGGTCTCCCCGTGAGCCCCGTGGTCGCCGATGCCCTGCAGCTTCCCCTCGCCACGGGCTCGGCCGACGGCGCGATCGTCGCCTTCGGCGCGCGGAACTTCGACGCGCTCGACGCCGGCCTCCGCGAGCTGGCCCGGGTCCTCTCGCCAGGTGCGCGGCTCGTGATCCTCGAGTTCACCACGCCGCCTTCCCGGCTCGTGCGCCTCGGCTACCACCTCTACTTCCACCGCGTGCTCCCCTTCGTGGGACGGCTGGTGAGTGGACACCGGACGGCATACAGCTACCTCCCCGCCTCGGTGGCCAACTTCCCCGCAGTGAACGAGCTGGCCCGGATGCTCGAGCGCGCCGGCTTCGAGAGGGTGGGGTTCCGGACGTTGACCATGGGGATCGCCGCCGTCCACTGGGGCGAGCGCGCGAGCCGCTCCGCTCCTTCCGCGCCCACCGTCCCGGCTGGTTCTTCCTCCGGCTCCGCGACCCCGGCAGAGCGGGGCAGGTGACCTTCGGGCGGGTCCAACACTCCATAGCAAGGAAGCTCTCGATGTCGAACTACCCGGGCCGGGCGGGCGTCGCACGCCCGGGCGCGAGCTTTCCCCGATCGTGATGGATCAGGAACCTCAGCGAAGGTCGATGCTATGCAGTTTGGGCTGTGCAGCTCCCGAGGCGAGAGATGATGCTGCTCGATGTACTGGTGCCGGGCGGCGAGTGGTCCGGAGTGCCGTATCCTCCGGCGCGGCTTTATACGACGATAATCGTGATGCTGGTCGCCGTGACGGTCGCCGTACTGGTGGTCCGTGTGCGGGTGGCGAACCGGCTGCTCGCCGAGATCGCGCGCACGCTCGGAGTGTTTCTGATCGCGATCGGGATGATCGTGTACACGGTGGCCTTCCGCGGACTGCGCCCCTGGGAGCTGGCGTTCGCGTGGGGGCTCTCTGTGCCGGCGATCGTGTGGTTCGTGTGGCGCCTCAACCAGATCATGATGCGTCCGCTCGAAGAGCTCGAGCGGCTCGGCGACGCGATTCAGTCGCACAACTGGTCGGCGCTGCTTGCGGGTAACGGGCCCGCGGGAGCGGGAAGCGGACAGGTGCACGACGCGCTTCGCGACGTGGCCGCGCTGATAGAAGAGACGCGCGGCACCGCCGGATCGGTGCTGGCCGCTTCGGGACGCGTGGCAGAAATAGGCGGTGAGGCCGCGGATGGCGCGCGACGAGTGACCGAGTCGCTCGCGCGGCTCACCAGCGGTGCCGATGGCAACCTCGAGGCCGCCGAGCGCATCGAGCGCGCCGCGCGCCGACTCACCGATGCCGCCGCCGCCGTGGATTCGGCGGCGCGCGAGTCGCTGGCCATCTCGACGACCGTGGAGGAGCGCGCGCGCGAAGGCGTGGTGCAGGCGGAGCATGCCACTTCGCGCGTCACCGACATGGCGCAGCTCGCGCGCGACGGCGTGGAGCGGGTGGCGGTACTTCGCGAAGCATCGGCCCGCATAGGCGAGATCACGCAGGTGATCGGCGAGATCGCCGCGCAGACCAACCTCCTGGCACTGAACGCGGCCATAGAGGCAGCGCGCGCGGGGGAGGCGGGGCGCGGCTTCGCGGTGGTCGCCGAGGAGGTGCGCAAGCTCGCCAATCGGAGCAGCCAGTCGCTCCGGCGCATCGAGGATCTGCTCACGCAGATGGCCGAGCGGAGCGATGAAGCCGCCGAGCGCTTCCAGCGGATGGAAGGCGCGGTGGGGGAGGGGGAGCGCGTGATGCAGCAGGCGATGTCGGTCTTTCGCGGGATCGAGATCGATGCGCGGCGAACGGTAGCGCTCGCGCGCACGGTAGCGTCGGCGTCGGGGGAGCAGGGCGAACTGGTGCAGGAGCTCGGTCTGGCGTCTCAGCAGGTAACCCAGGTGGCGGCGGAGACCGTGTCGGCAACCGGGGAGGCGTCTGACGCAACGCAGCGGCAGGGGGCGCTCACGGAGCGGCTCCGCGAGACGGGCCGCGCGCTGGCGAAAGCGGCCGAGACGTTGGGCGCGGTGGTGGCGCGCTTCGGCTCGCGGGATGGAGCTTCGAGCGACGATTCGGGCGTTGCGCTCCCCGGGGGAGTGGGGTTCGCGCCGGGGCCCGACGCTCGCGACCGACTTCGGCGTGTGGAGCGCGAATCCTACGTGTGAGGCGATCCTTCTGAACGGTGGGCGCAAACCCGCGCCGCGCTGCGCCAGTTATGTCAAATAGCCACCACACTATCTTGCAAGACCCCGCTGATCGTCCCCCCTTTCTCCCAGCCTGCCGCTCCAGCGGCCTCCGCCGTGGCACGATACTGGATCCACTCTTTGCCGAACGCGAAATCGGCCGCCACACGCGGGCCGGACGGGAGAGAGGGGACTCACCATGAGCAGTGAGAACGATGCGGCGGCGCGGCATCTCATAGGCCTCGTCTCGGACACGCACGGCCTCGTGCGCGCCGAGCTTCACTCGGCGCTCGAGGGTGTGGAGCTCATCCTCCACGCAGGAGATGTGGGCGGAGACGACGTGCTCGACGAGCTGACGACGATCGCGCCCGTGGAGGCGGTTTACGGCAACACCGATGCGCCGGGACGCCCGCGCCTCGCGCAGGCAATCGTGCGCAGCGTGGGCGGCGTGCGCATCCACGTGAGCCACGGCCACGAGCTCGGTAGTCCCACTCCGCCGCGCCTCCTCGCCGCCTACCCGCACGAAGTGCTGGTATACGGGCACACTCACCGTCCGCTCATCGCGCGCGCAGAGGGGCGGCTGGTGATCAACCCCGGTGCAGCCGGGCCGCGCCGCTTCGACATCGAACCGACCGTGGCGCTGCTCACCGTCGATGGAGAGTTCGTGGACGCGAGGATCGTCCCGCTCGCGAAGTGATTGCGCGCTCGGCCCTCGTGGACGCACCCTGGTCCGCATCGCAGATTAGACACTCTCCCGTTGAGCCGCACCCGAAAGCAGAGGAGCTTCGATGCACACTCACTACGCGCCGCGGGCAAGCCATCGCCTCGCGCTGCTCTTCGCCTCCACGCTCGTCGCTCTTCCGGTGGCGCACGCCGGGGCGCAGAACGCCGCCGGCAGCTACACGCTGGAGCAGATCAGGAGCTACCCCTTCCCGTCGGAGCTCTCGGCTGCGAGTGACGCTCCTCGCGTGGCGTGGGTATTCGACGAGCGCGGCGTGCGCAACATCTACGTTGCCGAGGGTCCATCGTGGACCCCGCGGAAGATCACATTGTACAGCTCCGACGATGGCCAGGAGCTGACCAACGTCTCGCTCACTCCCGACGGCAGGACTGTCGTGTATGTGCGCGGTGGCGACCACGATGGGAACTGGTCGGATCTTGCGCCCGATCCAGCGTCGAGTCCGCGGCAGCCGAAGGTGGAGATCTGGAGCGTCGCATTCTCTGGTGGCACGCCGAAGCGACTCGCCGAGGGCGATGAGCCGGTGGTCTCACCGAAGGGCGACGTGGTCGCGTTCAGCAAGAGCGACGCGATCTGGACCGTCCCCGTCGATGGCTCGAAGGACGCGTCACGCCTCTTCTTCGCGAAAGGTTCGAGCAACTCGCCCGTCTGGTCGCCCGACGGCAGCAAGCTCGCTTTCGTGTCGTCGCGCGGCGATCACTCGTTCATCGCGGTCTACAGCGACTCCTCCACGCCGATCCGCTACATCGCACCATCGACCATGCGTGATGGAAGCCCGCGCTGGTCGCCAGATGGCAAGCAGGTCGCCTTCATCCGCTCGGAGGGTGGCGGCGGTGCTCCGAAGACGGTGCTCGAGCTGCACCCTAATCCATTCGCGATCTGGGTTGGAGACGTGGCCACCGGCAACGCGCGGCAGATCTGGAAGAGTCCCGAGACGCTGCGTGGGTCGTACCCCACCACCGAGGGCCGCACGAACCTGCACTGGGCAGCGGGCAACCGGATTGTCTTCCTCGCGGATCTGGATGGCTGGCCGCACCTCTATTCCATCGCCGCTTCCGGCGGCGAGCCGCTCCTCCTCACGCCGGGGCAGGGGATGGCGGAGTACATCAAGCTGAGCCCCGATCGCCGCACGCTGGTGTTCGCGGGGAACATGGGCGATGGCAAGGACGACATTGATCGCCGGCACGTCTTCAAGGTGTCGGTGGACCGCGCCGGCGTCACCAACCTCACACCTGGTGAGGGGAACGAGTGGACACCAGTGGTGGCCGGCGACGGGAAGAGCGTGGTATTCCTCGGCGGCGATGCGAAGCGCCCACCGCTCCCCGGCGTGGTGCCCCTCTCCGGTGGAGCGCCGACGCGCCTCGCGGAGAAGCTCGTCCCAACCGAGTTCCCGACAGCGAAGCTGGTGGTGCCGCGCGCGGTGACCTTCAAGGCGCCCGACGGCGTGACCGTCCACGGTCAGCTCTTCGAGTCCGCTGCATCGTCGAGCGCCGGCGCGAAGAAGCCGGCGGTGATCTTCGTGCACGGCGGCCCGCCCCGGCAGATGCTCCTCGGCTGGCACTACAGCCGCTACTACTCCAATTCGTACGCGGTGAACCAGTATCTGGCTAGCAAGGGCTACGTGGTGCTCTCGGTGAACTATCGGCTCGGCATCGGCTACGGCCACGAGTTCCATCACCCGGAGGATGCCGGACCATGGGGCGCGTCGGAGTATCAGGATGTGAAGGCCGGCGCGGAGTATCTGCGCACGCTCCCGAACGTAGATGGCGCCCGCATCGGCATCTGGGGCGGCTCCTATGGCGGCTTCCTTACGGCTATGGCTCTGGCGCGAGACTCCCATCTCTTCGCCGCGGGCGTGGACATGCACGGCGTGCACGACTGGACCACCGACATCGAGCGCCGCCTGAATGGAATGAAGGACCGCTACGAAAAGGCAGACGCGGCGAGGGCCGAGGAGGTGGCGTGGAAGTCATCGCCGGTCTCGGCGATCTCCACGTGGAAGTCTCCGGTACTGCTGATCCAGGGCGACGACGACCGCAACGTTCGCTTCAATCAGACCGTGGACCTCGCGCGCCGCCTCGACGACGCGGGCGTCCCGTACGAGGAGATCGTGCTGCCCGACGAGATCCACGATTTCCTGCTCTACCGCTCGTGGATCACCGCCGACAGCGCGACCGCTGCCTTTTTCGATAAGACCATCGGGGCGGGGGCAAAGTCGGCGGCAGAGGGGCGGTAGGGCGACGGGCGGCGCGCGTTTTCGGCATCATCTCGGGGCTGGGTTCATCGCGCGGACCTGCGGAGGCGGAGGTCGCGGAGGTGAACTGAGAGAGCGCGGAGAAGGCTCCGGACAGTAGGGCCCTCTCTGGCCGCTCGGGCTGCATCTCGGCGTCCGAGTCCCTCTCGGTAAGGGACGCGGAG
>DATCXR010000189.1:0-11493 GCA_036565685.1 Gemmatimonadaceae bacterium | reverse complement strand
ACGCGGGCAACGCGGGCAACGCGGGCAGCGCCGGTGTGGGGCGGGCCGCCGTCCAATGGATCGTCGCCAATGCCGCGATTACCATTGCGTTTCTACTATACCTGCTCTCCGTTCGCTTCGTCGCCGCCGGTGCGAGCCAGGGGTGGCGCGGAGCACTCGGCGTCGCGGACTCGTGGCGCGCCCTCTTCGAGTACCCGCTGGTGGCGCTGCACGGGGTGTACTACTACGCTCACGATTTCGCCGCGGCCGCGGCGGAGCTCGAGCGCTACCCGAGCGGGCCCGCGTTCTCACGCTTCCTGGAGCTCTTCCTGGTAGAGCCGCTCACATTGATCGTGGTGGTGCTCGTGCTCGGTGCCGGCGGCTCGCGCATGCTCCGAGGTTCGCGGCGCGCGGTCGTGCTGGCGGTAGTGGTGCCTTTGGTGATCGGAACCATCGTGTCAGTGTCGCAGCAGCTCGACCTCACCCGATACTTTCTCTTCGCCAGTCCGTTTCTCTTCCTGATGATCGGGTATGGACTGACGCGGCTGGCTGCGGAGCCCGGGGCTGTCGGCGCGGCGGTGGCGCTGGGTGTACTCCTCGTGACCACCGGCTTCGGAATACGGAGTTACGAGCGGATCGACGCGCGAGACAGCGACTATCGCCCGGTGGCCCGCGTGCTGGCGAGCGACTCGAGTCGTGCGAGCGCAATCCTCGTGCAGCCGCCCGAGGCGGCAGAGCCGCTCTCGTACTATCTGCGAAACGAGCATACTGCGCCCGTGCGCGCAGTACCTCCCCGCGCGCCGGTCGCCGGCTCGCTTCCCGACGGTTCCGGCGCGCGCGCGTGGCTCGTGCTCGACTATCGTTCGCGGCTGTACGGCGAGTCACCGGCGGCGTTGCGCGACAGCGTCGGTGCGCGCGTGCTGAGCGACCGGTACGCGGCGGGTGCGGGAGGTGGGGTTCGGCTACTGCTTCTCGAGACGCGCTGAGCGGCGGGGGCCGAGGGCTCCTCGCACCGAGGCTTCTGCGCGGCGACGCGTTAGACTGACCAGGGCGGTCAGTCTAACGCCCATCGGCAGAATCGCGCGAGATCAGTAAGTCGAGGTTGCAGATCGAGTCGCAGTTCCCGATCGCGTGCCCGCCGCGATGCGTTAGACCGACAGGGCCTGTCAGCCTAACGCGCCGGGTGCTCCATAACACTCGGCTCCCGAAACGGCTGAAGCCGGAGCGATTCGGCACGATTACCCACGAGACTCAGCGCTCAGCGACCCCAACCAGGCTTCGTCGGTTCCAGTACGCGGTGCCCTGCCGCTACCAGAGCCGCCACCGCACGCTCCAGCTCCACACCGGGGACGAATAGATAATCGGTGTCGTATGTGGCAATCGGGAATATTGGTACGCCCGCGGCGGCGAGTGGAGTCGCTAGTGCCGCGAGCACGCCGACCAGCTCGAGCGGCAGCTGAGAGCGAGCTCACTCATTGCGACCCGGCGCCCTTCACGTCCCTCAAGGCCGAAGGTGAAGGACCGACGGTGCGGATGACGCTGAACGAGCCGTCGGCCTCGAGGATCACGGCGCCGATGCCTTCGATCGAGTCGATCCCGCTCTGGCGAAGAGCGGCGAGGATCTCCGACTCGGTCACGCGTTCTCGCCTGATGAGGTCCTCCAGAAGTCGTCCATCGCGCACGAGGAGCACCGGCTTCTGCGTGAGACATCCCTTCGCCCAGCTCCAGCGGCTGATCAGCGTGGAGAGCAGATACTGCAGACCAAGAAGGAGCGCGATCGCGACGACGCCATCGGCCAGAGTCACCTGCTTCGTCAGCACCGCGGAAGCGAGCGCCGAGCCCAGGGCTACCGTCACGACCAGACCATAGGCATTGGTCTTGGCGAGGCTATGCTTCCCCGCGAGATGCAGAAGCGCGAGCAGAAGCAGATAAGCGGGCGCGCCCACCAGCAGGATCCGCGCGAGCGATAGCCATCCGGAGAAGAAGAAGGAAGAGATGTCCATCAGGAGACTGGAGAAGAGATCCAGGTACCGAGGTATTCATCGCGAAACGCCTCGTGCACCGTCGCGAGAGCCGGCGGACCGAGCTCGTAGGTGGTTCCACTGGTGCACCAGCTCACGTGATCGGCCATCGCGTGCAGCGTCGGCACTTCATGTCCGGTGACGACGACTGCCACGCCACTCTTCGCGATCTCGACGAATACCGACGTCAGCTCCTCCGCATCCCTGGGAGCAATGCCGCGAAAGGGCTCATCCGCGAGCAGACAGAGAGGACGTCGCACGAGAACCGCGGCAAGCTCCGCGCGACGCAACTCACCACCGGAGAGCTGGAAGAGCGCCTCGCACCGCGGTGTTTCAACCGGCCGCAGCGGCGTAGCGGCTGAGAATGTACGGCCAGCCCTGCTCCGACGCGAGCGCCGCGCGATAGTCGTCTACCCCATCTCCGTGGCGGTCGAAGTCACGATGCTCCAGCGTCACTCGCGTTCGACGGTCGCCTTCCGCGTCGAAGCGCACGTCGACCGTGCTGGCCCGCGCCGGATTCGGCTCGGGCTCGCGCCTGGGGCTGATCTGCCAGGCGAGCATGAGCCGACCGGGCGGCTCCCAGGCAAGCACTCGCCCCCAGTCGCATCGAAAGCCGTGCGGTCCGCGCTCGTAACAGAATCCATCGAGACGCGACTCGATGCCGATGTCCTCGAGGACGTCCTGTCCCCACGTGTATTCGCGTGGCCACCATTGCGCGAGTCGCTGCGCGAAGAGTGCGAACGCATCGGAGCGCGGGAGTGGGACGGTGAGTGTGTACTGGATCGCGTCGGTCATCTGATCATGGTGTAGGCGTTCGATATGGGTGCAGCTCGAATGCATGCCGGCATGCAGCCGAGCGCCGCGCTCACCGTCGATCGTATTCTCGCCGAGCGTGCGATGCTCGCTCGGGGGACGTATCGCCAGCTGCTCACCTGGACATCGCTCGACGTGTATGCGATACAGCACCTCCCGGGCCGGCGGGTCACGACCGGGACCGCGCTGCAGTTCGACGAGCTATGCAACCGGGAGAACGAACGCGGCGGCGAGACAGCAACAGCGAGTCATCGAGTCACTGACCAGAAGGTCGCGAGATCGCGGGCAGCTCGCCGAGCGGTGCGACGACCACTCGGTCCTGCTCGCACCACCACGCGCCATCCGCGTACCACAGGGGATGCGTGCGGTGCCGTGGACATGCCGGCCAGGTCGTATCGACGAACGTATCGTGGAATATCTGCTGGACATCTTCAACGAGCTTCGTATCGCCGTCGTCGATGTCGAGGTCCTCCACATTTGCTCTGGCAGCAGCGATCACGTGTCGATGCCCGGGACCGAGCGTTCGCGTGACATCGCGCTCGAGCATGGCGGCGGTGCGTGAGAGATCCTCGATCATGAGATCCCCTGTCATGGTGAGGGCTCGGATGGCCAGCCAACCTGGAGCTGAGCGGCGGATAACTATTCGCGGCAAGCGACGAGAAGATGCCGATCGTGAGCGACGCTCGCCAGGCGCGAGAAGCTCGTCACTTCCGTATCCCTCGCGTTCGCTCGGTTCGGCGACGTTAGGCTGGCGGCCGGAGCCCCCGCCTCAGGCATCCGGTGCGTCAGCCGGAACGTGGGACATCAGCACGACATCCTGTCGCTCTGCCCAGCCGATCGCGGCCCAGAAGTTACGGGCAGCCGTGTTACCGGGGAGCACCATGAGATGACACTTCAGGATGCCCGCCTCCCGGAGCGCACCGAGCGCTCGCTCGACGAGCATGCGAGCGATCCCCTGTCGCCGGTAAGGCGGGGCCACGACGAGATGCTGGAGGTAACCTCGGCGGCCATCGTGCCCACAGAGCACCGTGCCAACGAGGCGTTCGCCGTCGATGGCCACGAAGCTCGAGCCCGGGTTTCGCTCGAGGTAGCTCGCGATGGCCTCTGGCCGATCGACGTCGCGGAGGACGAGACCCTCCGTGGCTCGCCAGAGCGCCACCGCGGCTTCGTAGTCGGCGGGGGTCAACTCGTGGAATTGAATGGGCGTGGGGTCCTCCGGGCTTCCGGCATCGGTATTAGGCAGCGGCGATAGGGGGCGCCGGCTGCATTAGGCTGACCAACACGGTCAGTCTAACGCGTCGCGGCTCATTTGCCTTGCGTCAGGTGGAAGTCCCGCGCCAGGGGGACTTTACCAGGCGACCCTCGATGAGGCGGCGGCGCATTAGGCTGACGGACTCGGTCAGTCTAACGCCCGGCCGCTCCAGAGCCTCCGCCGCGACACCCCCGCCCCCCTTCGGAAATGCGCCTCCAGCGATCGAGCCGGAAGGCGTGACGAGGCGGCCCGGCCACACACCATCAGCTCCAGCTCCAACACGATCCCAGGAGTCGAGCTCAGCCCCGGCCGCTGCGCGAGCACGCGATCGACGCTGCCGCGCGTGAGCACGGTCGGCAGCGGATGCGACTGACGAGCTCGCGAAATCTCGTCCAACCACGCCGCGTCCTGCTCCAGCACTTCCCGATAGAGAAACCGGAGGGCAGCGCGCGCCTGGTTGTACGTCGAAGCGGCTACCCGACGCTCGTCCGCCAGGTGCTCCAGGAACGACGCAACTTCGTCCGCCCCCATCGCCCGCGGATGCCTGCGACCGTGGAAGCGAACGTAGCGCCTCGCCCACATCTCGTACGCTTCCACCGTGCGCGGGCTCGCCCGTCTGGCCCCGAGCTCCTCGCGCAGAGCCCCAATAAGGGTCGATGATCTCTTGTCCATGGGAAACACGATGGCGCTACCAAGACTCGCGAGCACCACCGAACGACGGCGGCGTCCATCAATGCGACGCCGCATACCAGAGGTCACCGACAGTTGGCGCTCGCCGCATCCTCCGCCGTCTCCGGCTCCAGCGCTAACGTACCGATCTCGAATGCACCAAGCGGCACGTCGATGGTCGTTCCACAGGCGTGATACCCGCCTGTCACCGGCCGCTCGAGCATGTCCACCTCGCTCGCCGTCATCGGAGTTCCGAAGGTCAATCGCGCGACCACGGGCCGCCCCTCGGTTTCCACGAGTCGCACGATGTACCGATCGTCATCCTCCGCGCGCTTGAACGCGCCCAGTTCCACGCTCGATGGCTCGATGGTGATCCACCCCGCGCTCCGCCGCTTCCCCGCGTGGACCGGTACCGGCGTCACGATGAACGGCTCGTTGAGCGACGCCGCCGCCCTGCGAATCTCCGGCGCGCGCCAGTCGCCCGCGTGCGGAACGATGCTCACGTCGAACGTGTGCGTCCCCATGTCCGCCCGAGGATCGGGCGCCTTGGGACTCCGGAGCAACGTCACGAAAATAGTGTCGCCGCTCGCGCTGTAGCCGTACTTCGAATCGTTCACGACCGCCACGCCGTATGCGCGCTCGGAACCATCTACCCAGCGCTGCATGGGAGTCTCGAAGCGGGCGCTGTCGCGCCGCGTGCGCGGGCGCGTGGAACGCGAGATGGACGCGTACGGGATCTCTGCTCTCGTGGAGTCGATGTGAAAGCCGAGCGGCACCGCGAGCTTGAGGAGACGATGGCTCTCGTGCCACCCGATCGTGAAGTGGATGTCGAGCCGGTCGGAACCCGTGCGCAGCTCGTAACGCTGAATGACCTGCGTGCTGTCGCGCCCGCGCCGGACCTCGATGCTCTCGCCGAGCGGCGTCTGCACGACCGGACCGACGCGGACATCCTGGTCCACCCACGCGCGACGCCCGTTCAGGTTGTCGATGTTCCACGCATCCCAGAGCCGCGGGCGATCGTGGATGAGCACGAGGCCACCGGCTCCGGGCCGTAGCGCGCTCACACCGTGAAGCTTGTCGTCGAAGCCAGCGATGTCGCCGGTCGCCGGGTCGATCTCCACGCGCAGCGCATCGTTCTCCAAAACCGAACCGGCGGCACTGTCGCTGAGCGCGGCGTGACCGCTCGCGAGCTGCGCAGGATCCGCCGCGGGAGCCGGCGGCTCGCCCGGCCGGAGAAAGATCACGCTCGCCCCCAGCGCCGGTACGTCGGGCACGAGCACTTCGACAACCGAATCGCGCACCGAGCTCGGCAGCACTCGCCCTTCGCCGTCGCGCGCCTGCACTCCACCGCCCACGCGAAGGCGCACGACGTCGGTACGAGGGTGCCCGCTGGGGTTGAAGACCAGGTAGGGAACGCCCCCCTCGCCCAAGGGCCTCGTGTCGAGCGAATCGGCAATCCCGACTAGCGCTCGGTCCAGCGCTCTCCGCGCGATCGACTCGGCGTGCACGTAGTCTGACTCGGCGTCGCCATACACCGAGTCGACGGCGGTGCCGGGAAGGATGTCATGGAACTGATTGAAGAGCACCCGCTCCCACGCCACTCGGAGCGAGTCGCGCGGGTACGATACCGGAGCTATCGCCGATGCGGCCTCGGCGGCGCCGAGCAGCGCCTCCAGCTCGCGGTTGCGCTTCTTGATCGCGGCCTGAGTGGTGTAGACGCCGCGGTGGTATTCGAGATAGAGCTCGTCACGGAGCACCGGGCCGTCGCGCGCATCGAGCCGCATGCGAGAGAGCGACGAGTCGGGCGATGCATCGCGCACTACGGGGAAGGTGGGCACTCGCTGCAGGTTCCGCGCGCGATCGAGCATCGCCATCGTGGGGCCGCCGCCGTGGTCGCCCACGCCATACACCGTGAGCATCCGACGCGACGCGCTCGAGTCACGCGTGATCCTGAATTCCTTGGCGAGCCGGCGCGGCGCGAGGTCGTGGTCGTACGAGTAGATCATGTCCGTGAAGATGCGCGACCCGTCGGGCCCCTCCCACCAGAAGGTGTCGAGCTGCGCCGGCCAGGAATTGGTGTCGTTCCAGCGCATCTCCTCGGTCACGAAGAAATCGAAGCCGCTCTTGCGCAGGATCTGCGGGAGCGACCAGGCGAAGCCGAAGGTGTTGGGGAGCCAGGCCACACGCGACGTCTTGCCGAAGAGTCGCATGTAGGTGCGCTGGCCGTAGAGCGCCTGCCGCACCAGCGACTCGCCCGAAGGGATGTTCGCGTCGCTCTCCACCCACCAGCCACCCACCGGATCCCAGCGCCCCTCGCGCACCAGTGCCTGGATGCGCGCGAGCAGAGCGGGGTCGTACTTCTCTAGCCACACGTAGTACTGCGCCGACGACGCCGCGAAGTGCATGTCGGGGTACTTGGCCATGAGCTTCGTGACCGTGGCCCACGTCGCATTCACCACATCCCTCCCCTCACGCCAGCGCCAGGTCCACGCCGCGTCGATGTGCGAGTGGCCGACGATGTCTATCGTGTCGCGCCGGATGCGCTCCGCTGCCGGGGCGAGTCGGCGTGCCCAACCATCGATCGTCGCGAGATACTCGCGCTTCGTCGGATCTAGCGCGGCACTCAGGAGATCGCGCGCGACACCGCTGTCCGGGGCACCGAGTGATGAGTCACCCGTGAAGTAGCGCGCCCAGACGGCGCCGTCGCGGATCTCGCGCCAACCGGGATTTCGCACACGAAGGAGCGGCGCGTCCCACCACGGAGGTTGCACGTCCTTGATCGACACCGCGAGCGGCTCACCCGCGCGGCACGCCGTGCAGAGAGCGATTCTCCCGAGCGAGTCGGGCATCACGCGATGATCGTTGACCGAGGACCGCGCCGCGCGCCCGAGCTCGGCCCTGTAGACGTCGAGAGAAAGCCCGCCGAGCACCGCGGGAACGATCAGCGGCGCGTCGAGGCGGGTGATGCGCGAGCGTGTGACGGAATCCACGCCGGCACCGACGGCGATGCCGCCGCGGCCACGCTCGAACCAGGCGAGCACGCCGTCACCGCGACCGAGCGTGCCTCGCCACGCGTCCACCCGAATAGGCCGCGAGAGGAGAGTCAGGAGCGCACCCGGCGTAGCGGGGAGGCGGAGAGTGGCGACGGTGGTATCGCCGATGAGGGCGACGGCATTAGGCTGACCGGCGAGCACCGCGCGCGCCAGCTCCTCCCAGCGCGCGCGGAGCGTCACCACCACCGGCTCGCCGACCTCCGACTCCGGCACGCGCTCCGTGTCGGACCCCGCGACGAGCGAGACCTCGCCCACCCCCCTCGCGCGTCGCGTCACGCACACCTGCACAGGCGCAAGCAGCATCGAAGTTGCGTCGTCGGCGCTGTTCTCGATGCGAGCACGCGACCCCATCACCGCCGGGCCGAGCGCGACCCGCGCTCGATACCGCTCACCGGATGTCCCGCTTGCAGCCGCGTCACTCCTCGCTACCGCCTCCGCGGCGGACGCACTCGCACTGACGTACAGATCGCCCGTCGGATCGGGACTCGCGTTCAGAAAGCGCGCCCCGAGCCCGAAGCCGCCGCCCGCGTTCACCACGCGGTAGAGCAGCCGGTTCACACCCGCCACGAGCGGGATCGTGATCGTATCCGCACTCGACCTCAGCTCGCGCTTCGCGTCGTTGCGCAGCACTCGATGCCCGTTGATCCACACCACCACGGCATCGTCGCTCTCCACCGCGACGCGCACGGTGCGCGCTTCGGGACTCGTGACGTAGGTGATCGCGTAAGCAGCTCGATTGTCGAGCGACGCTTCCGGGAGGACGCTGTACAGGTCCACACGCCCCAGCGGATCCGAGCTCACGCGCCGCCAGCGCAGCTCCCGAGCTTCGGGGGGGACGTCGCCCGCCGCCGGCGATACCAGCGCCGGATCGCCGATGTCCCATCGATCGAGCCGGAGCGCACCGGTACCGAGCGGGAAGGGGCCGAGCACCAGCCAGGATGAAACGGGAAGGTCACACGCGCCAGGCGACACTCGCGCCACCTCGCCGGCCTTGTCATGGCAGGCGATGACGGTGGCGACGAGTGACAGAAGGGCGGCGAGATGACGACATCGGCTCGCGAGCCACCGACAGCACCTCGAAGTCATGGCCGCTCGCACCGCGAAGGTCGTGCCTGCAGGGTCCGCCAACCGCTCACGCGCGGCCGCGGCACGGCGTCGACGCGGTAATCACCTCAGCGGCATCACGAACGGCAGCGCGACTCTTCCGCCGCCACCGTCGCTCTGCACCGACACGCCGAGGAGCCAACGATCCACCCGGTTCCCCGCATGCGAGTGGTGCCATTGCACGACTCTACGTCCGGTGAAGATTCCGATCGCGGCGCCCATGACCACGTCGCTCGCCCAGTGTTTGTCGTTGTACATGCGCGCGAGACCGACTAGGGTTGCGCCGCTGTACGTGGCAGCGCCCACGAGGAAGGCGGGTCCGCCCGAGCGGTCCACCTCCTGGGTGGCCGCGGCGGCCATGGCGAAAGCGATCACCGTGTGGCCCGACGGGAACGACCTGTATCGGTCGTCGTGCAGCCCGCGCATGAACTGAAAGTCGGCGCTGCTGTCGTGCGAGACGTACGGCCGCGCTCTTCCGGTGACGAACTTGAGGACTCCGGAGACGGCGCTCGCAATGAGCACTGCCTCGGTAGTGTGCAGCCCCGCGTCGGCCATCCCGTCGTCGTCGCCGAGCTTGCCGCCGATGTACATGCCTCCGCCGATGATGAACGCGCCGGGAATCGCGAGCGACTCCACCACGTGCGACGTGCGCCGGAGTGTCTCGTTGTCCTGACCGTGGGTGCGGACGAAGTTGGCGGCCGGCCGATCGATCTGTGCGGCGCCGAGGGTGGCCAGAGCGGCGCCGGCGGCGTATACGAGGTCGTTGGTCTCGAGGACGGATTGCGCGGGGGCGATGGGCTCCGCGCTCTGGGCCCTGAGCGGTGCGACGAGCGATATCGAGAGGAGGGCGACGGTCAGCCTAATGCGAGCACTCGTCTGCAGCCTAACGCGGCAGTCTAACGCCGCCCCGGTCAGCCTAACGCCGCGGCCTGACGGGCTCCCGGTCAGCCTAATGTCTTCACCTTCGACTCGGTGATCTCCGTCGAATCCGCCAGATCCGAACGGAACATCTCCTCCGCCTCCTGACCCAACGCGCGATCCTCGATCAGCGCGTCCAGCTCGTAGTTGATCGCCACTCCCAACGGGTTGAAATCCGTGGACCCCACCCGCACCCAACGGCTATCCACCACGCTGGTCTTGGCGTGCATCATCACCCCGTTCCACTCCCAGATCCGCACACCGTTCCGCAACAACTGCCGATAAACCTGCCGCGTGAACCGCCGTACCCACGGATGGTCGTACTTGCTCGGCACGAGTATCCGCACGTCCACACCGTCGAGCGCGGCGCCCGCCAGCGCCTCGAGCTCCGCGCTCGACGGATAGAAGTACGCGCTCGCGATCCATATGCAACGCTCCGCCGAGACGGCCTGGATCTGGAGAGCACGCGCCACGCGGAGCCGCCAGGGCTCGCCCTCCACTATTCCCACCACCGAGCCCGCCGAGCGCGCCGGGTCGATGTCCGCGCCGCGCGAGCGGCGCACGAGCCGGTGACGTCGCGCCGTGCGCCGCTCCTCGTTGTTCGCTCGTCGCCACATCGTGTCGAACGCCCGGGCCATGTCGAGCGCCGCGAGACCGCGGATGCGCACGGCGGTGTCGCGCCAGGGAGCGGTCCTCCTGCGCGTCATCCCCCCGCTCCACGCTTCGCTGATACCGATCCCGCCGGTGAGCCCCACCGTGCCATCAGCCACGAGCAGCTTCCGATGGTCGCGCGGCACGAGACCGAGCCAGGCGCGAAAGCCTGGGGGATTGAAGATCCTCACCTCCACGCCCGCACCTCGCATGTTGTTCCAGAAGCCGCGCCGGGTCCCCTTGCTCCCGATCCAGTCGGCTATGACGCGCACGCGCACGCCGCGCCGCGCGGCGGCGATGAGCGAATCGGCGAAGCGCTGACCGACGCTGTCGCCCATGAAGATGTAGCTCTCGAGCGAGACGAAGTCGGCTGCGCCGTCGATCATCTCTATCATCGCGTCGAAGGTGCGGGGACCGTCGCGGATCAGCTCCGCGCTGTTCCCGCTCGACGCGTCGGCGGCGGCGATGCGCCAGAGACCTCGTACGAAGGAAGGGCCACGGGGCGTGGACACCGGCGCGGAGAGCCCGGCGCCGGCAGCGGCGATCTCCGTGACATCCGGATCCGTCCGCGACCGCGTCGGGTCTGCTCCGACTCTTATACCGAGTCCATCGTCCCGCGCGTCTTGCTCGATCAGATCTACTTTCCGACCTCAGGATGACTCAGCGAGTACACGTACGCGGCCACCGCGTGGACCTGCGCCTGCGACAGCGACGCGCCGCCCATCGGCGGCATCGGCGCCGGGTGCTGCTTGGGCTGCGGTACGCCGGTAGTCACTCGCTCGACGATGTAGTTGTAGGTGCCGTCTCCGTCGATCCACGTCTTGTCCGAGAGATCCGGAGCCAGCGTGGTGCCCTTCGCGTCCTGGCCGTGGCAGGTGAAGCAGGTGCCGCCCGCCGCCTGACCGTGGAAAATACTATCACCGAGCGCTACCTCGGCGGCAGTGATGCTGCCGGCTCCGCCACCCGGCGCGGCTCCCGCGCCACCGGCCGCGGCTCCGGGTGCACCGGCGGCGCTAGTGGTGCCTGCCGCGGT
>DATCXR010000184.1:0-4388 GCA_036565685.1 Gemmatimonadaceae bacterium | reverse complement strand
GGGAACTGCTCCCTCACCTCCTGTTCTGCCCGGGTGGGCAGGACTCTGGGTGCGGGAGCAGTTCCCCCAAAAGCTCCTGCTCGAGATCTCGGCCGTAGGGCTTTTCTCCGCGTTCTCCGCGCTCCTCCGCGTTCTCCGCGTTCCTAACCGAGAGGGACTCGGACGCCGAGCTGCAGCCGGAGCGGCCAGAGAGGGCCCTACTGTCCGGAGTCGTTCTCCGCGTCCTCTCGGTTCCCCTCCGCGCCGTCCGCGTCCGCAGGTCCGCGCGATGTACTCGGGCGCCGAGATGAGCCACCCCAGCCGCTAACCAGCTTCTCCCGCCACCAGCCTTAACTCCCTGCTTCCTGCTTTCTGCTGCCGGCTTTCTCTCTCTCCCCTCCGCCCATCAGCGGGCGCGTCGAGTCGGAACACCGACACGATCTCGAGGAGCCGTTGGGAGGCGGTGGCGAGGGCGGCCGAGGCGGCGGCGATTTCCTCGGCGCTGGCACTCTGCTGCTCGGTAGCCGCGGCTACCTGCTGCATCGCGGCTGCGAAGGACTCGGTGCCGCGCGAGAGGTTCTCCAGGCGGGTGGTGGACTCGGATATCAGGTGGCGCGACTCGGACGCCGCCTGATCCACGGCGGCCGACCAGCGCTGAGCGTCCTGTACTGCCGCCTCGATCTGCGCGAAGAAATCCATGGCATCCTGCGTCGCGTGCTGGACGCTCTGGACGGTGACGGCGGTGCGCTGGCTGTACTCGCGCGACTCGTCTACCCGGGCGAGAATCTCGTGCACGATGGACGCGGTGCGCTCCGCTGATTCCGTGGAGATCGACGCGAGCTTACGGATCTCGCTCGCCACCACCGTGAAGCCGTCGCCGCGTTCACCCGCGCGTGCGGCCTCCATCGCGGCGTTCAGTGCGAGGAGCTTCGACTGCCTCGCGATCTTGCGCACGAAGGTGACGAACGAGCGGATCTCCTCCGAAGCGGCAGCGAGCATCTCGGCAGACGCGGCCGAAGCGCTTGCTTCCGCGGCGAGCGCCGTGAGTGCAGCAGAGCTCTCGTCGAGGCGTTCGCGGTTGCTGCGGGCCAGCTCGGCCAGCAGCTCGTTGCGCTCGACTCCATTGCGCGCTCCGTTGCTGAGGCGCTCGGAGATCAGCATCAGCGTGGCTGCGTCGGCGGCGGTGTTGGCGATCGACTGCGCCATCTCGGCGGCGTGCTGACTCAGCTCGCTCGACGTGTGGGCCATCTCGCTCGCCGTGCCGGAGAGCTGCTCCGTGCCCGTGGTGATCTCCGCCGACATGGACGCAGTGCCGCGCGCGGACTCGCGGAGGATGTGCACTAGACGCCGCAGCTCGGCGATCATCTGCGCGGTGGCGCGGCTGAGACGTCCCATCTCGTCGTCCTCTTCGATCTCCACCACATCCACGGCGAGGTCGCCGGATGCGACGCGTTCGGCTGCCGTCGCGAGTGCCGCAGCGGGCTCCGTGACCCGGTGCGCCACGTAGCGGCTCAGGAAAAGGAGCGCCAGCTCCACCAGCCCCAGCATCACGGCGGCGCCGAGGAGGATGGTCTGGCGCGCGTCGCGGAGCTGCTCCACGTCGTTCCCGCCGAGCACCGACCGGACCCAGGCCATCCCTGACCACGCCAGTACCACCACGATCACCAGCGCAACGGCGCCACCGCCGGCCACGATGCGCCGCTGAACGGAGCGCACGGTGGTGCCGAGCGCCATGGCGTCGGCGTCGGCGGAGAGAGCGTGCTTGTGTGAGGTATCGGGGGGGCTAGATTTCGATTGCATCAGGACTTCCGGGCCGTATGGTCCACCATCGCTTCACCAGAGCCGCGTCGCCAGCGATGCCGCGTGGCCACGCTACCTCATGACAGCACCGAAACAAGATTCAGTCGCCGAAAACGAGGCGAGCTACGATCCCACCGCCATAGAACGCAAGTGGCAGGAGCGCTGGAAGGCGCGCTCCACCAACTCGCCCGACCTCGACCGGGCGCCCAAGCCGTTCTACCAGTTGATGATGTTCCCCTACCCATCGGCGGAGGGGCTGCACATCGGCAACGTCTTCGCGTTCACGGGGAACGACATACATGGACGATTCCAGCGGCTGAAGGGGAACAACGTCTTCGAGCCGATCGGCTTCGACGCCTTCGGGATCCACTCGGAGAACTACGCCCTGAAGGTCGGGATACACCCCATGGAGCTGATCCCGCGCAACATCGAGAACTTCCGGCGGCAGCTCCGGCGGGTGGGACTCATGGTGGACTGGTCGCACGAGCTCTCCACCACCGATCCCGACTACTACAGGTGGACTCAGTGGATCTTCCTCCAGCTCATGGACCGGGGGCTGGCGTACAGGAAGAAGGCGGCCGTGAACTGGTGCCCGTCGTGCAAGACCGTGCTGTCGAACGAGCAGGTGGTCAACGGCGCGTGCGAGCGGTGCGGTACGCCGGTGGAGCAGCGGTTCCTGGAGCAGTGGTTCTTCCGGATCACCGACTACGCGCAGCGGCTGCTGGAGGATCTCGACTGGATCGACTGGTCGGAGACCACGAAGACCGCGCAGCGGAACTGGATCGGCCGCTCCGAGGGCGCCGAGGTCCGGTTCCGCGTCGGCGGCGAGGAGATCGCCGTCTTCACCACGCGGCCGGACACGATCTTTGGCGCGACGTACCTGGTACTGGCGCCGGAGCACCCGCTCGTACCAGAGATCACCACGGTGTCGCAACGCGACACCGTGGACGCGTACGTCACGCGCACCGCGAAGCAGGATCTGGTGGCGCGCAAAGTTACGGAGAAGGAGAAAACGGGCGTCTTCACCGGGGCGTACGCGAGGAACCCTGCGACGGGGAAGGACATCCCCATCTGGATCGCCGACTACGTGCTCATGGAGTATGGCACCGGCGCTATCATGGCCGTCCCAGGGCACGACGAGCGCGACTTCCAGTTCGCGGAGAAGTTCGACCTGCCGATCGTGCGCGTCGTGGCCGGCGAGGGAGATGATGCCAGTACGCCGCTGGCGGAAGCGTACGTCGTGAGCGACGGCGGGCGGCTGGTGAACTCCGGTCGCTTCGACGGGGTGTCGGTAGAGGAAGGGAAGCGCCAGGTCGTGGAGTGGCTCGAGGCGGAAGGGTGCGCCAAGAGAACGGTGACCTACCGCCTGCACGACTGGGCGATCTCGCGGCAGCGCTACTGGGGGCCACCGATTCCCGTCATCTACTGCGACGACTGCGGCGTGCAGCAGGTGCCGGAGAAGGATCTGCCGGTGGTGCTCCCGTACGTGGAGGACTTCCGCCCGGATGACAGCGGCGTGTCGCCGCTCGCACGGCACGAGGAGTGGTATCGCGTGCCGTGCCCCGAATGCGGGAAGATGGCGCGTCGTGAGACCGACGTCTCGGACACCTTCCTCGACAGCGCCTGGTACTTCCTGCGCTACCCGAGCACGGAGTTCGACGACCGTCCCTTCGATGCGGAGCGCACGCGACGCTGGCTCCCGGTGAACTCGTACATCGGCGGGAACGAGCACGCCGTTCTGCACCTGCTCTACACGCGCTTCGTGACGATGGTGCTGCACGACGCCGGCCACCTGGACTTCGAGGAGCCATTCAGGAGGTTCCGCGCGCACGGGCTGATCATCCGCGAAGGCGCGAAGATGTCGAAGACGAAGGGGAACGTGATCAACCCCGACGAGTACATCGAGCGCTGGGGCGCCGACACGCTGCGCACCTACCTCATGTTCCTCGGCCCCTTCGAGGAGGGCGGCGACTATCGCGAGGCCGGAATCTCCGGTGTGCGCCGCTTCCTCGACCGCCTCTGGGCGTCGGTGCTCGAGATGCGCGCCGACGGCGCGAGCGACGCGTCGGTGATGCGCAAGCTCCACCAGACGATCAAGAAGGTGGGCGACGACATCGAGCGGCTGAGCTACAACACCGCGATCGCGGCGATGATGGAGTACATGAATGCGCTCCGCTCCAACGAGCGCACGCCGCACCGTGCCGAGGTCGAGCCGCTGGTGCAGCTGGTCTCACCCTTCGCCCCGCACCTCGCCGAGGAGCTCTGGGAGCGGATGGGTCACGACATGAGCATCTTCGACTCCGGCTGGCCCGCGTACGACGAATCGCAGCTGGTGGAGGACGAGATCGAGCTGGTGGTCCAGGTGAATGGCAAGGTGCGCGGCCGTGTCCGCGTCCCGCGCGAGATCGACCGCGATGCCGCCCTCTCCGCCGCCCTCGCCGAGCCCGGCGTCGCGAAGTTCGTCAATGGCACGCCCGCCAAGGTGATCTTCGTGCCGGGGAGGCTGATCAACATCGTGGTGAAGTAGGGGAAAGGAGATAAGAAAGCAGAAAGCAGAAAGCAGAAAGCAGTGAACGGCTCGTAGGGGTAACAGCCCTCACCCCCGAGGT
>DATCXR010000155.1:0-10065 GCA_036565685.1 Gemmatimonadaceae bacterium | reverse complement strand
GTGGGGTCAGGCCTGAAACCGTGGATCGATACGGCCGCTACGCAGGCCGTATCGATCCACGGTTTCAGGCCTGACCCCACCGTATCTTCGCTTCCGTGGCGAACTTGCATGGCCAACCGCCCCCGGCTAACTTTGCAGGATAACTTGAAAAGCCCCCCTCCCCCCGCACACATGCGGGGGGCGGATTCAGACCACAGGGAGGATTTACCCAACATGCCTCGCAAGTACGAGGCGGTGTACATCTTCGACTCCACGCTCGAAGACACCGCCATCCAGGAGAAGCTCACCCGCTTCCACGAGCTTCTCTCGCTCTCCCCCGAGACCACCACGGTGGACAACTGGGGACGCCGTCAGCTCGCCTACCCCATCGGCGCGCGCGAGAACGGCTACTACACCGTCGCCCGCTTCGAAGCGGAGCCCGCCGCACTTCCCGAGTACGAGCGCGCGCTCAAGCTCGACGACGGCGTGATGCGCTACCTGATCACGCTCCACGAGCACGAGGTGGGCGCACCGCCCTCCGCGGAAGGTGACGGCGACGAGGAAAGGCCTCGCGCTTCGGACGATGACGACGACGACGAGGATTGACGCATGCGACGCCCACAGAAAAGCTGCCCCTTCTGCGAATCCCGCGTTCGCTTCATCGACTACAAGGACGACCGCACGATCGGCCGCTTCCTCACCGACACGGGTAAGATTCTCCCGAGCCGACTGAGCGGAGTCTGCGCGCGCCATCAGCGCCAGCTATCCACCGCGGTAAAGCGTGCGCGCTTCCTCGCTCTGATCCCCTATATCAGGGGCCATCAGGCGTAGAGCATGACTCACGGCCCGGTGCCGGCGCCGCGGGAGCGGGGGTGGATCCGGATTACCCTGGCTCTCGCGGCGTTCCTGTTGATGCCGCACCTACCCGGGCTCCCCGCGTTCGTGCCGGTGGTGGACACGCTGGTGCTCCTCACCCCCGTACTGGCCGCGTGCTTCGTGGTAGGGTGGTGGGCAGGCGGGCCGCTCTCGCTCGCGGTCCTCTGGATCGGGCTCACCGCGTGGCTCCTCTCGCTCGCGCCACCGAGTGGCGCGGGTGGCGCGTATTATGACCTCGCGCGCGCGTGGGGGCTCGTGGTAGCCGGAGCGTTCGGGCTGGTGTGCATCATCGGCCGGCAGCGCTCGTTCCTCGAGCGCGCCCTCTCTGCGGTAGTGGTGGCGGCGATCCTGGCGCTACTCCTGCTCGTCTTCACCGGACGGAGTCCGAACGCGGTCGAGCGCATCTTCGCGTACGAGTTCGAGTCGCGCAACGCGGCGGCCGCGGTGGTGATGCAGGAGAGCGCGAAGCTCATCGGTGAGCGCGCCCCGAAGTTCGCGGAGGTGGCGAGCCAGGTGACCGGAGAACGGCTCCAGCTCCAGGAGGCGCTCTCGCACTCAGCTGCGCCGCTCTTCCCCGCGCTTCTCGCGCTCGAGGCGCTCGCCGCCTGCGCGCTCGCGTGGGCGCTCTACCACCGGCTGAGCCGCGCGCGCATCGGCGCTGCGCTCGCACCGCTCAGCCACTTCGCCTTCAGCGACCAGTTGGCGTGGGCGCTGGTGGCGGGGATCACCATGATCCTGCTCCCCACTCTTGCCGCTGTCGGCCCGATGGGGCGCAACCTCACGGTCTTCGTGGGCGCGCTGTACGTGCTTCGAGGCTACGGTATCTACGCGTGGTTCGTATCACGCCGCATCGCGGTGGTGAGCGTGTTGCTGGCCGTGGCGGCCTTCCCGTTCTCGCTGCTGACCGTTCCCGCTGCGCTGGGGTTGGGTCTCACCGACACCTGGGCCGACTGGCGCGCGCGGCTCCGGATAGTTCGACCCGATTCCGATCGCCAGCATCCGCCCGGCGGACGCCGGCACGACTGAACCATAGACTTACCTTATCGACCTCACGACCAACCGCTGCACGGAGCCAAACCATGGAAGTCATACTTCGCCAGACCGTAGAGAACGTCGGCAACCCCGGCGACATCGTGAAGGTGTCCAACGGCTACGCCCGCAACTACCTCCTCCCGCACGGCCTCGCCTACCAGGCTACACCGGGCAACCTGAAGCGCATCGCCGCCGAGAAGGCGCGCCTCGAGGCCGCCGAGAACGAGCGCCGTCAGAGCGCCCGCACCCTCGCCGACCGCCTCGAGCAGGTCTCCCTCACCTTCTCCGCCCGCGTCGGCGAAGAGGAGAAGCTCTTCGGCTCGGTGACTGCGGCAGACATCGTGCAGCAGCTCCACGCGCAGGGCTTCCCCGAGATCGAGAAGCGCCAGGTGGACCTCCACGAGCCGATCAAGTCCCTCGGAGTTTACAAGGTCCCCGTCCGTCTCCACGCTGACGTGAAGCCGGAGATCAAGGTGTGGGTGATCAAGCAGTGAACTACCAGGGTTCAGGAGGCAGGGTTCAGGGTTCAGGTACTGCCCTCGTGGTAGCGATCTAATCCCCCGAGGCAGTACCTGAACCCTGAACCCTGCCTCCTGAACCCTGTATCCCCCTCCAGCAGCACCCAAGCCGGTTTAAGGAATGCCCCATCCACGCGCGAAACACCCTCTCAGCACGGCACTCGCCCAGGCCAGGCGGGCTGCCGACCTATGCATCGACCTCAAGGCGAAGGATGTGGCGCTGCTGGATCTGACGCACATCTCGGATGCGACCGACTACTTCGTCATAGCCAGCGGGTCGTCGGATACGCATGTACGGGCGATCGCGGAACATGTGCTCGAGGAGCTACGCAAGCAGGGGGTACGGGCGCATCATGTGGAGGGGCTGCAACAGGGGCGCTGGGTCCTACTTGACTATGTCGATTTCGTGGTGCACGTCTTCCATCCAGTGCTGCGCGAGTTCTATCAGCTCGAGCGGCTGTGGAGTGATGCGAAGTCTGTAGCTATCGAGCAGGAAGGGGCCGGTGTATGAGCACTCGATGGACCTGGCTCGCCGTTGCCTTCGCGGCGACGACGATCGTGGCGAGCCCACTGAGCGCGCAGGGGTACTTCGGTAAGAACCAGGTTCAGTACAAGCACTTCGACTGGAAGGTGATCGAGACGGAGCACTTTCTCGTTCACTACTACCCGGACGAACGTGCCGCGGCGATGGACGCCGCGCGGATGGCCGAGCGCGCCTACTCGCGTCTCTCGCGCATCCTCGGCCACGAGTTCAGCGAGAAGAAGCCGATCATGGTTTTCGCCTCGCGCGCGGACTTCGGCCAGAACAACGTCACGGGCGACCTTGGTGAAGGTACCGGCGGCGTCACCGAGCCGACGCGCGACCGCATGCTGCTCTTTCTCACCGGCGACTACCGCGGCTTCGAGCACGTGCTCACGCACGAGATGGTGCACGAGTTCCAGTTCGACATCTTCCAGAGCGGTCAGAGCGCGGGGAGCGCGCTATCGGGGCTCATGCGCGTGCAGCCGCCGCTCTGGTTCATGGAAGGAATGGCCGAGTACCTCTCCATCGGGCCCAACGACCCCAACACCGAGACCATCATCCGCGATGCGGCGCTGAACGGTCATCTCCCGACGATCGAGCAGATGACCAGGCGCCCGGATCTTTACTTTCCATACCGCTACGGCCAGGCGTTCTGGGAGTGGGTGGCGAGACGATGGGGGGATGAGATCGTGGGCCTGATCATGGCCGACGTGCCCACCATGGGAGTGGAAGAGGCGTTCCAGCGGGAGACTGGTACACCCATAGAAGATCTAGGGGACGAATGGCGCGAGGCGATGCAGAACAAGCATCTCCCCCAGATCGCCGAACTGGAACGGCCACGTCGCTTCTCGCGACCGCTCCTCACCGAGCGCCACAGCGGTGGCCAGATCTTCATAGCGCCCGCGCTCTCGCCCGACGGCAAGTACATCGCCTTCCTCTCCAACGGGAGCTTCCTCAAGGGCCAGGTCTTCATAGACCTCTGGCTCGCCGACGCGCGTACCGGGAAGCGCATCACGCGGCTCATCAAGAGCGCGCTCGACCCGAACTTCGAGGAGCTGCAGCTCCTCTATTCGCAGAGCTCCTTCTCCCCCGATGGGTCGCGGCTCGCCTTCACCGCGCTCAGCGAGGGGAATGACATCCTGTACATCTTCGACGTCGCGAGTCGGAAGCGACTGGCGAGGATCACCCTGCCTCTCGATGGCATCACCGGCCCGAGCTGGTCGAAGGACGGCAGCAGGCTGGTCTTCAGCGGCAACCGCGGCGGGATCACCGACCTGTACATGGTAGATGCCGACGGAAGGAATCTCCGCCAGCTCACCAACGACCGCTTCGGCGACCTGCAGCCGCAGTGGTCGCCCGACGGGAAGACCATCGCGTTCGCCTCGGAGCGCGGTGACGGAGCCGACGTCTCGCTCCTCGACTTCCCGAAGATGCGCATCGCTCTCTATCACCTGGAGTCGGGGCGGATCGAGCTGCTGCACGGCCAGGAGGGGCTCAACATCAACCCGATGTGGGCTCCGGACTCGAAGTCCATCGCGTACGTGAGCGACCGCACCGGAATCCCCAACGTCTTTCTGTACGACCTGCGCGCGCGACAGGAGTACCAGCTCACCAACGTCGTCGGCGGCGTGACCGCGCTGACGGCGGTGAGCCCGGCCATCACCTGGGCGCGCGAGGCCGACCAGCTGGCCTTCACGTACTTCGAGAATGGCGACTACGCAGTCTGGCAGATAGACAATCCGCGCCGCCTCGCACGCACACCTTACCGCGCGAAGCCCGTCGCCAGCACCACGCTCGCCACGCGCGACAGCACGAGCGTCGGTGATGGTGGAACGGTCCACCTCGATGGTGGCGACACGAGCCGCGCCGTCGCGAGCGCATCGCCCACCACCTCCTTCTACCGCACGCCCGTGGGGATCCGCCCCTCGGGCGCCCAGCCGTACGACTCCGAGGAGGGGCGCACCGAACTGAGTGTGGCCGCCCTGCTCGACAGCGGCGATCTCACTCTCCCCGACACCGCGCACTTCAGACGCTACGACTATCGGATGCACCTCTCGCCCGATTACGTGGCGCGCCCCACGGTTGGCTACGCGCGCGACAACTTCGGGAGCGGTGTCTTCGGCGGTACGGCAATCGTGCTCAGCGACATGGTGGGAAACCACCAGCTCGCGTTCGCGGGAGCTGTGAACGGCAGGATCCAGGAGGCCCAGGTATTCGCAGGTTACACGAATCTCTCCCACCGCCTGCAGTACTCCACGGGGCTCTTCCAGACGCCGTACTACTTCGGCGAGAACCCGTACTACTCCGAGATCCCCGAAGGTTTCGAGGAGACCCAGATCATCACGCGCTACATCGTGCGCCAGGGCTTCGGCGTCGGGATCTACCCCTTCGACCGCTTCAGCAGGCTGGAGGTGGCCGCGCGGCTCACGAACATGGACCGCACGGATCTGATCTACACCCGCACGATCGACGGTTCGGGTGTGCAGATCACCCCGTACGAACGCGAGAAAGTACGCTCGCACAGCGTGAACTACATCCAGCCGTCCATCGCCTACGTGTCGGACAACGTCCTCTGGGGAGTGACGGCACCGATCGCGGGGCGGCGCTACCGGCTGCAGCTTCAGCCGGCGGTGGGGAGCTACCACTGGGTGAGCTACCTCGCCGATTACCGGCGCTATGATCCGATACTCTTCAACTACCTGACCGTCGCTACGCGCTTCACGGCCAACGTCTCGACGGGCCGTGACGCCGACTCCACCCGGCAATACCTGGGCTGGGGTGACATGCTGCGCGGCTACGACAGCCACACCTTCCTGTCCGACGCGAAAAGTTGTCCCGTGACTTCGGTGACGCGCGCCTTCCGCTGCTCACCGCTGCAGGGGAGCAGCCTGATGTACGCGAGCGCCGAGCTGCGCTTCCCCCTCATCAGGGGCGGGAGCATCGGCGGCGTGGTGCCGATCCCATCCATCGAAGGCGCGGTCTTCTACGACGCGGCCACTGCCTGGTTCAGCGGCCAGAACGTCTCGCTGCACAGACGCCGGGTGGATGATCCGTCCACGACGCGCGGTCTCCTCACGAGCCACGGTTTCGGGATACGCGTGAACCTCTTCAACTACGTAGTACTGCGCTGGGATTATGCGATCCCGCACGACGCGCCGAGCAAGAAGGGGTTCTGGCAGTTCACGTTGTATCCGCCTTTCTGATCGACCTTCGACACGAGATGCCATGACCGACGAAGGGCGGGACGCGGCAGTGCGCTGCAGCAACCCCTGGCCAACGGAGCGAGCATGGGCACCGTGAGTGTGCGCTACATCGTGGACGACCTCGACGCGGCGATCGATTTCTACACAGGCAACCTGGCCTTCTCAGTCGTCATGCGTCCCGCACCTACCTTTGCCATGCTCTCGAGGGGCGATCTCAGGCTCCTGCTCAGCGTGCCGAGCGAAAGGGGTGGCGGCGGACAGTCCATGCCTGATGGCACGAAGCCCACGCCCGGCGGATGGAACCGCATCTCGCTCGAGGTAGCCGACCTCGCCGGTATGGTGGAGCGATTGCGCGCGACCGGCGCCCACTTTCGCAACGAGATCGTAGTCGGCGTTGGAGGAGATCAGATCCTACTGGACGACCCCGCTGGCAACTGCGTAGAGCTCTTCGAGCCGCACAGGTAGCAGGGTCACACCTCGTGCCCGCGGATGTGATCCGGTCGCGGCTGTGTGCGTCACTCCGGCCCCAACACGCCCAATCGCCCGGCATCCATCACTCTCCGCGGGTCATCGAAGGCGCGATGCTTGCGCCCTGGAGAGGTGGAGGTTCGACGTATAATGAAAACACAGCAATCGAGTAACGCCGGCGCGCCACACGCTGACGCGGCGGGCACTATTACCCTTGGCGGCGACCTGACCGTCAATCGCCTCGGCTTCGGCGCGATGCGCCTCACCGGCAAGGGGATCTGGGGCCCACCGCCCGACCGCGATGAGGCGCTGCGAGTGCTCCACCGCGCTATCGAGCTCGGTATCGACTTCATCGACACGGCCAACTCGTACGGGCCGCACTTCTCGGAGGAGCTCATCGCCGAGGCACTCTTCCCGTATCCGGATGGGCTCGTGATCGCCACCAAGGGCGGACTCGAGCGTACCGGACCGGGCGAGTGGCGCCCCAAGGGCGACCCCGACTACCTGCGACGGGAGCTGGAGGGAAGTCTCCGCCGGCTGCGGCTGGATCGCGTGGATCTTTATCAACTGCACCGCATCGACCCCGAAGTCCCCGAGAGCGAGCAGTTCGAAGTGCTGCGCGAGTTCATCCGCGATGGGCTCGCGCGCCACGTCGGGCTCTCCGAGGTGAGCGAGGAGCAGATCAAACGCGCCCGTCGGGCCGTTCCCATCGTGTCGGTTCAGAACCGCTACAATCTCGAGGACCGGAAGTGGGAGTCGGTGCTCGACTACTGCACGAAGGAAGGGATCGCGTTCCTCCCCTGGGCGCCGCTCTCGGCTGGGAAGATCGGCGAGCAGAAAGCGATCGCACGCGTCGCCGAGCGGCACGGCGCCACGCCCATGCAGGTGGCGATCGCCTGGCTCCTCGCGCGCTCGCCCGTGATGCTGCCTATTCCCGGCACGTCGCGCGTGGCCCACCTGGAGGAGAACGTGGCGGCGGCTTCGCTGCAACTGACCAACGACGACCTGAGGGAGCTGGCCAGCGCTTCAGCCGCGAGCATCCCGGACTAGCTCCGAAGCAGGAGCGCGCCGAACTGCTGGAGCGCCGGCATGGCGTGCGGAAGTTGGCTCGACGCTCAGTGGTGCTCGACCTCGCTCCTTGAGTCTACTCCATCGCTCCGGTAGTTTTCGCCCGTGCGAAAGCCGTTGATTGCGTTGGCGCTGATGCTGGCGGCCTGCGGGAAGTCCGACCGCGCCGCCACTCCCGCCGTGTCCGAGGCGTCGTCCGCCAGCACCATGCGCGGCCCAGACCAGATCGTCCTGCGCTTCCCGCGCGACGGTGGTCAGGTTCGGGCTTTCGCCTACCCGCAACTCGATTCCGTGGTCTGGGAGTCGAGCGCCAAGGCGCCCGGCATCGATCGCGTCCTCGGCTTCGACGGCGATCTGGGCTCCGTGGCCGCGGTGGACACGAAGGGAGCCCCGGTGCGCGTGGATCTACGCATGGGTCGCGTCAGTCGCGACGCCAAGCCGAAGCTCGCCGAGCTCTCCTCCGACGATGGCTCCGCGATCTTCGGGATCGACGACTCGGGGAGCGTGGTGCGCCTCACCCCGGCCGGGAGCTGGACGTACGAGCCGCACTACCCCGCGCGCGAGGTGGTGCCGGAGCCGGATGGATCGCTTCTCATCCTCGCGGACCGCGACGACGGAAGCATCCTCTGGAAGATCCAGCCGCCCGACAAGAGCGTCTCCGACAGCGCCATCCTTCCGCGCGTGGGACGCGCGTTCGGTACCCAACTGGGCGACCGCATCTACTTCACCGTCGACTCCGGTCTGGTTGGCCTCCGCACGCGCGATCTGGAACCGGTGCCAAGCGTGCGCCTCGATCGCCCGGTGCAGGCGCTCGCCACCACGCCGAGCGGCGACCGGTTGTACGTAGCCACCGATTCGGCCGGCGAGATCATCGTCTTCGACCGCTACACGCACCGCACCGAGGCGCAGCTGCGCGCACCCGGCGAGGTCGACGCGCTGCGCATGGACCCCATGGGCCGCTACGTCCTCGCGCGTGCGACGCATGGCGATTCCGCGTGGGTATTCGCGGTGGGCACCGACAAGCTGCTCGGCACGGTGCACACGAAGTGGAGGGATGATCTCCCCACCGTCACTCCCGACGGGAGCATCGCGCTGCTGGAGGGGAATGACGTTCGACTCGTGAACGGGACATCGCTCGCCGGCGAGAATACGATCGACAAGGGTGGCGAAGACTCCTGGCTTTTCGTCGCCTGGAATGGCTTCCGCCCACGCTCGCCCGGGCTCGACGAGCCGGTCACCTTTGGCTACGACACCGCTGTCGAAGTGCCCGACTGGAGCGACGACACGGGTAGTGCCGTTTCCGAGGGCTCGCTCGCGCGGCGCGACAGCGGTAGAGCGCGACCCCCGCAGACGTCCGGCGGTGGCGCGGCCGCGAACGCGCCGGCGGGTGGGAACGAGGCGCGTTCATCCGGCTTCACCGTGCAGTTCGCCGCCGTCCGCTCCGGCGACGCGGCGCGCGACGCGGCCAAGGAAATCAAGAGCAGCGGAGCATCCAGAGCGAGAGTCATCACCACCGAGCGCGCCGGGATCACCATCTATCGTGTCGTGATGGGCCCCTTCCCTACCCGGGAGGAAGCCGAGCGTGTGGCGCGCGCCACCGGGAAACCTTACTGGATCTACGAGGGAGCACCCTGAGTGGCTGTGCACATCGAGCCATCCGCCCGGAGCAGCTGGGAGGATGAGGGCGAGCGCATCGCGCGCGATCTCGCGGAGCGCTCAGCTGTACTGATCATCGGCTCCGACCCGCGCGCGGCCGCGCGAGTGGCGCTCGGAATCGCCAGGAACCAGGCGCGCAGGCGCAGGGCGGCCGTGGTCGACGCCGTGGGCGAGCTGGCTCCCATCGAGAAGCTTCTCCCCGGCGGCGTGGCGCATGGCCTGGTAGACATGCTTCAGCACGGAGTGTCGCTGGGAAAGGTCGCGATGCCGGTGGACCGCGCGGGAAATCTCTTCGTCATCCCGAGCGGGGCCGCGCCCTTCGATCTGGATGAGCTCTTCGCCAGCGAGCGCTGGCCGCGGCTGGTGTCGAGCTTCCGCGAGGCCGGGGCGCTGCTCCTCGTGGTCGCGCCCGAAGGCGCCCCTGGAATAGAGAGGATCGCGCCGCACTTCGATGGCGCGGTGCTTGTGGACGACTCGGCGGCTCCCGCCGGCGTACCCGCGCTCGCGCACGCGCACAGAGACGAGCCAAGCAGGTCCAGCGAGAAGAAACCGCCGCGAACGGCGGCGCACGCCACCAATCCCACCCGCGCGCCTTTCTGGGTGGCGATCGCGGCCACAGTGCTGGCCGTCGCCGCGCTCGGGTGGTGGGCGGTCCAGAGCTCGCTGGGGACCGATCCCATCACCAGCTCGATCGCGAGCGCTGGCGCGGTGGTGGATGGCCAGCCGGAGCGCTCGCCCGCGG
>DATCXR010000123.1:0-3134 GCA_036565685.1 Gemmatimonadaceae bacterium | reverse complement strand
CCCTCGGCGGTGGCTGTAGCCGCCGAAGGCGTAGAGCGCGGCGTTCCCCGCCGCATCGAGCGGGAGCTGCGCGTTCAGGAAGGTCAGGATGTCCTTCGACTCCCCGTCACCCCAGTGGTAGTTCGGCATCGGGATGGGATTACGCTTCTCGATGATGCCGCCATTGTCATCCACGACGTCGGCATCACCCGGCGCCAACTGGTCCTCGGGATCGGCGCCGGCGCGATTGGTCTGAGCGCGGTCGCGGTATTCGGCGAAGAGCGCGAGCGAGCCGCGGCCGAGCGGGATTCCCCAGGCGCCGTTGATGTCGAATGTCTCACCGTCGGTGACCGTCCCTTTGTTCGGGGCGCCCGTCGTGACGTACTGCCCTCCCTCGACCGAGAAGGTGGGTGTGAACACGCCGCTGCGCGGCACGATGTTCACCACCCCGGCGATCGCATCGGAGCCGTACTGCGACGCTGCGCCGTCGCGCAGCACCTCGATGCGCTCGATCATGCTAGCGGGGAGTGCGTTGAGGTCGACTCCGCTCGAGCCCGCGCCCATCCCCGCGCCGAAGTAGTGGACGAGCGCCGTGTGGTGCCGGCGCTTCCCGTCGATCAGCACGAGGGTGTGGTCGGGGCTGAGCCCCCGCATCGTGAACGGCCTGACGATCTCCGTGGCGTCGGAGACGCTCTGGCGCTGGAAGTTCACCGAAGGGGCGAGTTGAGAGAGTATCTGCGCGGGCTCCGGCGTCCCCTGCTCCTGAACCTGCTCGCGCGTGAAGACGTCGACCGGGACCGCGAGCTCTTCGGCTGCCGTGTGCACCGCGCGCGAGCCCACCATTACCTCGACGCGGGCGAGCGCGGCAGCAACCGGGGCGAGGGTGAAGTTCAGCAGCGTCTCCACGCCCTCACGGACGGTGACGAACGCGGGCTGCGCTGTGTAGCCGAGTCGCCGGACGCGCATCGTGTAGCTCCCCGGCGGGACTCGCTCTATGCGGTAGTCACCCGCCTCGCCGCTACTGGCGCGCAGAAACATCCCCTGGACTATTACAACGGCATCTCTCACCGGGGCGCCGGTGCTATCGGTGATCCGCCCCCGGATCACGCCATCCTGAGCTGCGAGCGTGCCGGCTTGGGCCAGCGACACAAATCCCGCACCGGCGAGCAAACAGAGAGCCCTTCGCATACGACCTCCGAGATGGGAGGAACGAAGTTCAGGATTTTCGAAGAGCTCCCACGAGGCTCGGGCGGTGTCGGCGTCGACCCGGTTCGTCGCGTCGTCAACTCACGGCCCATAGATACGATGCGCCGGTCAGGTGCGTCAAGCACTCCGTGGCCCGCCTGCCAAGTGACGGTGACTATAATGGGTCATCCGTCGCGGCGCGGCGCTCCCCGCGCCCGTCCCGGCGAAGCTGAGACGCTTACCAACCGCGACTATATCGGAGGCGGGATGCTCGACAAGATCGTTGTGATTACTGGCGCGAGCAGCGGGATCGGGGCGGCGGTGGCCCGGCTTATTGCGCAGAGAGGAGCGTCCGTGGTGCTGGTCGCGCGCCGGCGCGAAGCGCTCGAGGCCGTGGCGCGGGAATGTGGCGACAGGGCGCTCGCCGTGGTGGGCGACATGACCAGCCGCGCGGACGTTCGCCGCGTGGTGGAGGAGGCGCTGGCCCGCTTCGGACGCATAGACGTCTGGGTAAACAACGTGGGCCGTGGCATCACGAGGCCGCCCTCGCAGCTCACGGACGAAGACATAGACGAGATCATGCGCGTGAACGTGAAGTCCGCGCTCTACGGGATGCAGGAGGTACTTCCGCACTTCAGGAAGCGTGGGACGGGGCACGTAGTCAACATCACGTCCATGCTGGGGCGCATACCGCTCGCGGTGAACCGGTCGGCTTACAATGGCGCCAAGCACTTCCTGAACGCGCTGACGACGAACTTCCGGCAGGAGGTTCAGCAGACCCACCCGGACATCCAGTTCACGCTCGTCTCGCCCGGCGTGGTGCGCACCGACTTCGGGCGGAATGCGCGTCACGGCGGCCCGGATTCGTGGGAGCTCCCGAACTCGCAGAGCGTCGAGGAGGTCGCGTCGGTCATCGTCGACGCGATCGAGGCGCGCCGCCCTGACGTCTATACCCGTCCCGGCGCCCGCCAGCGAGTCATCGAGTACTACTCCGCACTCGGGGCGGAGCCATAGTGGTGTGTGCGCAGCTAAGCTCTGTCTTACAACATTCGACTGTTCTACTACCAGTACCCGGGACGAGACTCGAACTCGTATATCAGTCGCCTGATGGGGGATTTTGAGTCCCCTGCGTCTACCAATTCCGCCACCCGGGCGAGGGAACACAATCTAGCAGAGATGCGTGACGCGCTCAACGCCGCGCTCTTCTCGGGTCGTTACGCGACCAGCACTAGTGCCGATGCTGCGTTGAGTCCGGCCTGGGCTGCGCCCCTGGGGAGCCGCCGCTGCGCGGCCCGCGGTTCCGGGCGTTCCTCCCTCTGCGCAGCTCCTCCACGCGCGAGCGCATCTGCTCCTGCAGGCCCATGTATTTCGCGCGTTGCACCGGAGTCATGAACGCGGCGAGGTCGCTCTGCTCCTTGCGATAGAGGTCGAGCCGCTCCTGTTGCGCCTGCAAGGTCTGATCTAGGAGCTGAGCCACGCGGTTCTGATCCGCGCTATCGCCGCGGCGAAGCTGCGCGCGCAGCTCGAGTCGCAGCGAACGCTCGCGCTGCGCGAGCGTTCGGCGCTGCTGCTCGTAGTGCTCGTTCGCGGCACTGAGCTTGTCCACCTGATCTGGTGTGAGATCCAGTCGGTTCCGCACGACGTCGAGCATGCGCTGATGCAGGCGGCGCTCGAGCTGCCTGCGCTCCGGCGAGGCGATGGCCGCACTGTCGGCGGCCTTCGCGGCGGCTGCCCTATCGTTCTGCTGCGCCGGAAGCGGCGCGGCCATCAGAAGTGCAGCGATCGTGATCATGACGCGACGCATCAGAGCGCTCCCTCCACCACGCTCGCGAGGAGCGGTAGCTGGTGCGGCTCGAGGTCGGGCATCGCCTCGAGGTCGTCAACCGATTGAAGCAGTGCCTGCATGTCGCTCTCCGAGAGTTCGTTCAGGGCATCGCCCAGGATGAGCGGTCCGGGTGCGGTCGTCGCAG
>DATCXR010000110.1:0-12754 GCA_036565685.1 Gemmatimonadaceae bacterium | reverse complement strand
TTCCGGAGAAAGTCAATCGGGATTCCGGGCGAGGGGTACGGGAAAGCGGGACTCTAATACGGCGGGTCCCGCTACGGCGCCCCGAACGGTGCCGGCTGCGGGATCGCCGCCCCGTCGTGCCGCGGATCGGAGGCGCCGTGATGCACGCTGTCGGGCGTGCTCTCCACCGCCTGTCCGAAGCCGAAGATGTCGGTGCGAGGACCTTCGACCTTCACCTCGTGGCCGAGCGCGCGCAGCGCGTCGATCGTGGCGGTGGGCACGCGCGACTCGATCTGCACGTCGCAGCCGTCGAAGTCGAGCTTGGTGAAGCGTCCGGCCTCCAGCGCCTGTTGGATGCCGAGCCCGTAGTCGGCGATGTCGGCCACGAACTGCGCGTGTGCCTGCGCCTGATTGAAGCCGCCCATGATCCCGAAGCCGATGCGCGTCCCATCCTTCTCCATGAACGCCGGGATGATGGTGTGCAGCGAGCGATGGCGCGGAGCGAGCGTGTTAGGCTGACTGGGCTTCAGGGTGAAGAGCGAGCCGCGGTTCTGCAGCGCGAAGCCGGTGTGCGGCGCCACGAGCCCAGAGCCGAACCAGGAGAAGTTGCTCTGGATGAGCGAGACGATGTTGCCGTCCTTGTCTATCACACTCATGTAGATGGTCTCGCTCGCTGCCTTGGTCAGCTCGCTGAACTGCGACGGCTCCACGCGACAGGCTGCCCTGCTCTCATCGATGAGCTTCGCTCGCGCCTCGCCGGTTGCCTTGCTGATCATCTGCTCCACCGGGATCTTCGAGAAGCGCGGATCGCCCACGTAGCGCAGCAGGTCCGCGTAGGCCAGCTTCTTCGCCTCGATCATCACGTGCATCGCCTTCGCGCTGTGGAAGCCGTACTGCGCGAGCGGGTAGCGCTCCATGATGTTGAGCATCTCGAGCGCGGCCACGCCCTGCCCGTTGGGTGGGAGCTCGTACACGGTCCAACCGTGATACGTGGTGTGCAGCGGCTCTACCCACTCGGCGTGGAAGTCGGAGAGGTCCTGCGCGGTGAACGTTCCTCCTTCCTGGCGAGAGAGCGCGAGGATCGAGTCTGCGGTGGGCCCCGTGTAGAATCCGTCGCGCCCGTGCTCGGCGATGCGCTCGAGCGTGGCCGCGAGATCAGGATTCCGGAAGATCTCTCCTTCGCGCGGAGCGCGGCCGTCGACGAGGAAGGTCGACTTCGCGTTCGTCGTAGCGTCGAGGGTGCGCTCGGATTCCTTCCACATGCGCGCCGTCACCTCGGTCACGGGGAAGCCGTTCTTCGCGTAGTAGATCGCTGGCGCGAGGAGCTCATCGAAGCCCATCGTGCCGAAGCGCTCGCGCAGCGCATCCCATCCGGCCACCGTTCCGGGTACCGTCACCGAGTAGATGCCGCGACGCGGGACGCGCTCGAGACCCTTGGAGGCGAGGAGCTCCGGCGTGAGCCCGGTGGGCGCCCAGCCGCTGGCGTTGAGGCCATAGAGCTTCCCCGTCTTCGCCTCGTAGACGATGGCGAAGAGATCGCCGCCCATCCCGTTGTTCATCGGCTCCATGAGGCCGAGCGTGGCGTTGGCCGCGATCGCCGCATCCACCGCGTTGCCGCCGCGCTCGAGGATCGCCACTCCCGCAGCCGACACCAGCGGGTGGCTCGTGGCCACGATCCCGAAGCGCGACGACACCACCGAGCGGCCGGGGACGACGAGCGGCGCGGCCGCGGAGTCGGCACTCTGGGCACCGGCGCTGGTGGCCGACACGGCGACGAGCAGGAGCAGGGACACCAGGCAACGCGCGCGGATCATGGTCGTACCCTCGAGATAAATGGCCAGCAGCAGGGCGGCCGGGGCTGGTGAGATTGCCGTGCTGGAGCGAATACGAACTCGCGCGCGGTCACGTTGAGCGCTGACTACCCTCGAGCTGTCACAGATGGGGGCACTCCCCTGTCTCCAGGTAGCATCGAACAACGGAGTGACCATCATGTATGCAACCGGTATACTGAACATCGTGCTCTGGAGCGTCCAGGGCTTTCTTGCCCTCCTCTTTCTCTTTGCTGGCGTCCCGAAGCTCCTCGGGCGCGGTCTGGAGCAATGGGTCGGGTTCGCCGAGCTCCCCCGCGCCGAGGTCGTCTTCATCGGCCTCATGGAAGTCGTCGGCGCCGCTGCTCTGGTGCTACCGATGGCGATCGGCATTCTGAGGTGGCTGACTCCACTGGCCGCGCTCGGCCTCGCCATCATCGTCCTCATGGCTACCGGCTTCCACCTCCGAGGCAACGAATACATCAATGCCATCGAGACAGCGCTCTGGGCCAGCATCTCGGTGGTCGTCGCCGTCGGCCGGTGGGATCTCGTCGCCACGCGCGCGAGCGTTCCGGCGTGGGGCCTCGTCGGCGCTCTCGCCGTGCTGGTGCCCGCGGCCATCATCAACGTCATAATTCTTCTGAAGCGACCAGTGACGAGTGCCGTGAAGCGGCCGGCGAAGAGCATGGCTGCATGACGTCGTAGTCGAAGCACTCACCTGTCACACGCGCACCGACACGCCTGTCATCATTCCATTACTCCGATGGACACTCGCACATCCGTCTTCACATCGACGCGGCCGCTGCTCTTCTCCATCGCCTATCGCATGCTGGGCAGCGTGGCCGACGCAGAGGATCTGGTCCAGGACACCTGGCTGCGGTGGCAGGAGGTGCCCGAGTCGGACGTGCGCGAGCCACGCGCGTACCTCGCGACGATCGTCACGCGGCTCGCCATCAACCAGCTCCGCTCGGCGCGAAGCCAACGCGAGAGCTACGTGGGACCCTGGCTCCCGGAGCCACTCGTGACCGAGAAGGCAGCAGACCCCTCCGAGCCAGTGGAGCTGGCCGAATCACTCTCGATGGCGTTCCTCGTCATGCTCGAGCGCCTCTCGCCGATCGAGCGCGCCGTGCTTCTTCTGCGCGACGTGTTCGACTTCGACTACGGCGAGATCGCGCAGATCGTGGACAAATCGGAGACCAACTGCCGGCAGCTCCTCACCCGCGCGAAGAAGCACATGGGAGCGCGGGAAGCGCGCTTCGAAGTCGATCGCGCGCAGGCCGATCGGTTGATCGAGCGTTTCACCCAGGCGGCGCGCGCGGGAGACATGGAAGGCCTCCTCGCGCTGCTCGCCGAGGACATCACGCTCTGGGCGGACGGCGGCGGGAAGGTGAAGGGCGCCGCGCTGCGGCCCATCCATGGCGCGGACGCAGTGGCGCGCTTCTCCGCCGGTGTCATCCAGCGCTTCGTGCCCGCCGAGCGCACCATGCGGCCGGCGCGGATCAACGGGGAGCCGGGCTTCATCGTGTACGTGAGCGGCCAGCCGCTCGCGGCGATGATCCTCCACATTCGCGACGGGCGCATCCAGACGATCTACGCGATCGCGAACCCGGAGAAGCTGCGGAGCGTAGCCGAGCCGGAGTAGCTCGGCAATTACCCAGGCGGTGAGCTGTTCATGAGCGTTTCGTCGAAGAGCTACGCCGACTCGCTGCCCGCGCGCTGCGAGGCGAATCGGGCACGAGCTCGAGCGTCGTAGCCTCGCGCTCCTTCTCGGCGAACCCGCGCACCCACTTCTCCGATGCCTTCGTGTCGTACTTCAGCGCGTAGGCCTGGCTGACGGCGCGACGTAGTCGCTCGCTCCGGACGTGACTCGCGCGCACGGCGCGCTCCTCCGTTCCGAGTGAGATCGTTCCCCGCGGCTCGTCCCGGAACGCACGGAACCACCCCGTTGGCTTGTCATTCCAGGAGCGGACGAAGACTCGGCGCTCGACTACCACTACCCACACTCCGGTGTGCCGATGCTCGGTGCCGGAGCGCACGCCGAGGATCTTGAGCTTCTGGAGCGTCTCCAACTCCTGACCGGAGAAGCGGCGTTGCGAGGTCGTCATCGGAGTATCCGTGTTACTTCGCCGGCGGTGCGGCCTGACTGGCAGCGCTGTCCGCCCGTCGCAGGAGCCCGACGAACTGCTCGAGCTCCTGCACGTTCAGGTCCGACGCGACCCAGTATTCGGTGCCACCACGTCGCCAGTGCAGAATGTTGTAGCCGTGGCGCGTCTCCACGTGCTGGCCTGTGTCGCTTCCGGAGTCGCGGTCTCCTTCCGCCGGCCATGTGAAGACGTTGATCATGTGCTGCCGGCGGGAGTAGACCACTACGGCCACCGGCCGGCCGTCCAGATAGTCGATGCGTCCGCCAACGAGAGGGAAGCCCTGGTCGTCGAGGCGCGGGACGGCCGGGGAGAAGTCGAGGCGCCCGTTGAACCACGGCTTCACGTTGTGCTGATCGCTCGAGCGCACGTCTGTGAGATGCTCCGGCATGAGCGAGCGGATGTGGCTCGCGAGCACTTCCCCTGCCACGGGCGGTTGCGACTCGCCGCGGCCAGTCGCGAGGAGCGTGAGCCCGCTGCTCGCTGCGGCGACCAGCACCGCTGCCGCGGCCGCGATGCGCCAGGGGATCGACTGCCATTGCCACCGTGCAGAGCCGGTCCGCGCGCGCCGCGCCGCGGGCGACTCCACTGTCGGCGTGCGCGTCGGTTCGCTCGTCGGTTCGCTCGTCGCCTCACCCACCGACCCGTGCGCCCCCTCCAACGGTTCCTCCGGGAGCGATCCCGCGATCTCTCCCGCTGCCTCCTCGCGGATCGCCGCACGGATGCGTGCGCGAAGCACGTCGGGCGCGCGGTCGCGCGCCAGCTCGGCGCGCAGGCGCTGCACGGTCTGCAACGCCGCTTCGTACTCGCGAGCGCACGAGTCGCACGCGGCGAGGTGCTCGGCTACGCGCGCCGAGCTCTCGGGCGGGAGCTCGCCATCCAGATGACCGCTCAGCAGCTCCTGCGTCGTCGTGCAGTTCATCCCTCCGTCGCCTCCCTGGCACTGATGCCGAGCGCCTTCTGGAGTCGCCCGCGCGCGCGTGCGAGGCGCGACATCACCGTGCCGATCGGAGCGCCGATGATGCGACCGATCTCCTTGTATGAGAGCCCCTCTATCTCGCGCAGCACTATCGCCTCGCGGAACTCGGGCGGCAGGCCATCGAGGGCTAGCCGCAGCTCGGTGCGATCGGAGTCCGCGAGCACGAGCGCGTCGGCGGCGGAGTGAGCGCCTTCGTGGTCACCGTGCGTTTCGTCGTCGTACTCGACCGCGTTCTGGCTCGATCGATTCGAGCGCCGCCAGGTATAGCAGCAGTTGCGCACGATGGCGAGGAGCCACGCGCGCCCGTCGCCACCACGGAAGCCGGCGAAGTGGCGCCACGCGCGCAGATACGCCTCCTGCACCACATCCTGCACGTCGTTCTCGTCGCGCAGCAGATGCCGCGCGAGCGTGTACGCGGAATCCATGAGCGGAATCATCGTGCGCTCGAATTGCTCGAGCGTGCTGTCCGACACGGCTGTCATTGCCCGGGCTGATGACCTCACCCTGATGTAGACTCGACGCGTGTCCGGAATATTCCCGCACGTGATCGGGAATATCGCTCCCCGGAGTGGAGTCAAGGTAGACGGCAGAGGAAACGGGTCCGGGTGAGCGTCGAGCGCCGCCGACGCCCCCGCCCGCCTCCCATACGATCAGGTCGCTACCGCGGCGAGGTAAAGGACAGATGTCTGCACTCCACGATCACGCTTCCAGCTCGCGTTACATCACCGACGAAGAGAGCGAAGACGGCATCGACCGTCGCGGATTCCTCAAGTGCATGGCCTGGGTTGGAACCGGTGTAGTCTGGGCTCTCCAGGGAGGCGTGCCCAAATCCTTTTCGCTGAGCCGGCTCGCGGATCTCGGTGAGAGCGAGCGGAAGAGCATCTTCTTCGCCCAGATCAGCGACAGCCACATCGGCTTCAGCAAGGAGGCCAACAAGGATGTGACGGCCACTCTGCGCGAGGCGGTGGGGAAGCTCAACGCGCTCCCGCAAACCCCCGCCTTCGTACTGCACACTGGCGACATCAGCCAGCTCTCCAAGCCTGGCGAGTTCGACACCGCCGATCAGGTGCTGAGGGAGCTGCGGACGCAGAAGGTGTTCTTCGTGCCTGGCGAGCACGACGTACTGGGTGACAACGGCGCCTCGTATCTCGCGCGCTACGGAAAGTCGGTGGGAGCGAAGGGGGGCGGGTGGTACAGTTTCGACCACAGCGGCGTACACTTCATCGGGCTCGTCAACGTCCTCAACCTGAAGGCGGGTGGACTCGGCTCGCTCGGGCAGGAGCAGCTCGGCTGGCTGCGGCGCGACGTCCGCGGCCTCGCATCGAGCACGCCGATCGTCGTCTTCGCACATGTCCCGCTGTGGACGGTCTATCCCGACTGGGGATGGGGCACCGACGACTCCGAGCAGGCGCTCGCGCTGCTCAAGCGCTTCGGCTCGGTCACCGTGCTGAACGGCCACATCCACCAGATCATGCAGAAGGTGGAGGGGAACGTCGCCTTCCATACAGCGATGTCCACCGCGTTCCCGCAGCCGGCGCCCGGCACCGCGCCGGCACCCGGGCCACTGAAGGTGGAGCCCGAGCGTCTCCGCAGCGTGCTCGGTGTGACCGATGTGAAGTACGTCCCCGGCCAGCACACGCTCGCCGTGATGGATGCGACGATCTCAGGGATGCCGCCCGCCTTCGCGGAGCTCACGCACGAGAGGATGATGGCGAACGGAGAGCGGAGCGCCGGTCGTGCGAAGGGAACGCTCGGGCCGAACGAGATCGGGATCGACAACTTCAGCTTCGGGCCGCCGCTGCTGAAGGTGCGTCGCGGTACGAAGGTCACATGGGTGAACAACGACGATGTGCCGCATCTGATCGTGAACGTGCAGCAGCGCTTCAAGGCATCGCCGGTGCTCGACACTGGGCAGCGCTACGCGACCACGCTCACGGCACCGGGTACGTACGACTATTTCTGCTCACTGCATCCGAAGATGACGGGGAAGATCGTGGTGGAGTGAAGCGGCGGGCGGGGCAGGCCGCGATGCGGTGCCCCCTACCCCTTGCGCTTCTACAAGGCGTGCCGTATCGTCACTCTTGTAGAAGTGCAAGGGGACTATCTGACCAATCCAAGCCTCGACCTGCCACAGGGCACCGTCGATCTGCTCATCCTGAAGGCGCTCTCGCTCCAGCCGATGCACGGCTGGGCCATCGCGCAGCGCATACATCAGGTATCACGCACCGCGCTCGAGATCCCGCAGGGATCGCTCTATCCCGCACTGCACCGACTCGAGCGGCGGGGATGGATCAGAGCGGAGTGGGGAATCTCGGAGAACAACCGCAAGGCCAAGTTCTATCAGCTCACCCGAACCGGGCGAAAGCAGCTCGTTGCCGAGTCCGAAGATTGGGCGCGGCTTACGGCTGCCGTGGCGCTCGTGCTCGATATGGGCTGAGGCGGAAGTCCGCCGATCAGCGGTCGCGCTGCACCCGGAGGAGGGGATCGATCAGTGTTGAACGAGCTGTGGAGCGATCTGCGATATAGAGCGCGTGCTCTCTTCCGGCGCCGGGCCATGGAGCAGGAGCTCGACGCCGAGCTGCGCTTTCACATCGACCGCCAGGCCGAGGAATACCAGCGCGCGGGGGTGCAGCCGCACGAGGCGCTCCGGAGAGCGCGCCTGGAATTCGGCGGGGTGGAGCGCATCAAGGAGGAGAGTCGCGACGTGCGCGGCACGAGCGCGCTGGAGACGACCGCGCAGGACGTTCACCACGCACTCCGCTCGCTGCGCAAGAGCCCGGGCTTCACGCTCGCGGTGGTGCTAACGCTCGCTCTGGGAATCGGGGCGTGCACCACCATCTTCGGCGCCGTCGACGCCGTGCTCCTCCGTTCGCTCCCATTCCGCAACCTGGATCGCCTGCTGGCGGTTACCGTCGTTTCGGACCACTGCGCGGCGTGCGATAACTCCACGCCAGGTCACTACCTCGCGCTTCGCGAGCGCACGCGCGCATTCGCGTCTCTCGCCGGCTACGGCTCGTGGAGCGGGACGCTCGAGGGACCGGAGCAGGCGGAGCACGTGGACGGCGTCACGGTGACTCCAAACTTTTTTTCCACGCTCGGCCTGGCGCCCGCGATCGGCCGCATGTTCGAGGTGGACAGCTCGTCGGCGGCGCTGGAGCATGAAGTCCTGATCGGCGATGCGCTCTGGCGCAGGCGCTTCGCCGGCGATCCGAACATAGTCGGCTCGACGATCACGCTGAGCGGCTCGCCGTATACGGTTGTCGGTGTGATGCCGGCTGGCTTCGAGTTCCCGACCTCCAACGATCTCTGGCTCCCGCTCACCTTCGACGCCGCCGCGGTGAACGACCTGAGCAGCCACTGGCTCCGCGTGATCGGGCGGCTCGCACCCGGCGTCAGCGCTGTGCAGGTCCAGCGCGAGCTCGATGCTCTCTCGGCGACACTCGAGGAGACATATCCGGATCAGGCCAAAGGGTGGCGGATCGTCTCCGAGCCGCTCAGCGACAGCATCCTGTACGAGGTGCGACCATTCTTCATGCTGCTCATGGGCGCCGCACTGTCCGTGATGCTCATAGTCTGCGCGAACGTGGCAAACCTGCTGCTCGCGCGCACGAGCGCTCGCGAGCGGGAGATTGCGGTGCGGTGCGCGCTCGGCGCGGGACGCTGGCGGCTCGCGCGGTACCTGCTCACCGAGAGCATCGTCCTGGCGCTGCTCGGTGCCACGGGCGGAGCACTCCTCGCCTGGTGGAGCGTGCCGCTGCTCAGGGGATCGATTCCCGCGAGTCTCAGCCGGTTCGTGCCCGGCTGGGGCGGTCTCGCCATGAACGAGCGTGCGCTCGCGTTCTCGGTGCTGCTCGCTATCCTGAGCGCGTTCATCTTCGGCGCGCTCCCCGCGCTACGCGCCTCGCGGCCCGAGCTCGCGACCTCACTCAAGGAAGGCGGGCATGGAGCTACTGGATCGCGGGGCGGTCGTCTAAGGCATGCGCTCGTAGTAACGGAGTTCGGGCTGGCACTGGTGCTGCTCGTCAGCGCCGCCCTGATGATACGGAGCGTCCGTAACCTGCTGGCAATCGACACGGGAATCCGCGCCGAGCAGCACGTGCTCACCATGTCGCTCGAGCTGCCGAAGAATCGCTACGAGGGCGCGACGCGTGCGGGAGCGCTCTACACGAGACTTCGGTCGGAGGTGGGTGCCGTGCCGGGTGTGCGCAGCGTCTCGGCCGTCACCACGCTCCCGCTAAGCCACGATCGCAACTTCGCGTCCTTCAACGTGAGCGGCAGGCCCCCCATCCCGAGGGCGAACGCGCCGACCGCCGTGAGTCTGATCGTCATGCCCGGCTATTTTCAGACGTTCGGAATTCCGCTCCTTGCCGGGCGCGACTTCACCGCGCACGACGACTCGGCCGCGGAGAGGTCATCGGAATGGTCGTACGAAACGCGATGCGTCTCGTGTTGTGGGGGGCGGCGCTAGGCGTGCTCGGCGCGCTGGCAGTGACGCGCGTGCTGGCTTCGCTGCTGTTGTACGGCGTGAGTGCGACGGATCCCACGGTCATCGGCGGTGTCGCGGCGCTCCTCGCCATCGTCGCGCTGCTGGCGAGCTGGCTCCCGGCGCGCCGTGCAAGCGCGATAGACCCGATGATCGCGTTGCGGAGCGAGTGATTGTGTCGATGAAATTGTCCGCTGTGCATCCAGCGCTGCGGCGAGGTGCGCTATGCTATATCGGCGGCGGTGTACCCGTGCACCCCGTCCGCCTCGATGGCCGCCTTCACTACCGCATCGAAGCGACCGCTCGCTGAGAATACGGCGAGGTGGATACGACGCGCGCCGCCAAGTTCGGTGGCCAGGAACTGCGCCCGACGCTCCAGTGCCTCGAGGTCCCTGGTCATGACATCTCCCCACTTGCATTCCCCGACGAACAGCTCTCGCTTCCCACCGAGCGCCACCAGATCGATCTGTTGGGTGGAGGTCTGGTCCCACCACTCGCCGACGCGCACGGGGGTGAATGGCAGGGCGAGCTGTCCGTTACGGACCGCTTGCCGGCAGGCCTCCTCGTACACGAAGCCCATGTAGTCCGGGAGCTGCGGGACGACTACGTCCTGCCAGAGGACCAGGGGATCTACCAGGCCGATGCTGCCGACCGCGGCGAGAGGTGCCACGAACCGGTGCCAGAACGCCACGTACGGATCCGTCACACGGTAGAGCGCACGCCTGGATTTCCGCGGATCCTTCTCGGTGATCGGTACCGTGCGGGTAACCACATGCATGTCGGTCAGCCACTCGAGTGGGCGGGTCATCGATCCGCCGCTCCGGCCGATGCGGCTCGCGATGCCTTTCCAGGTGTGATCGCCCGTAGCGATGGCCTCGACGATGGAGTAGTGCACCGCCGCGTCTCCGAGGAACGCATCGAGCATGTGCTGCGCCTCATCGACGAGGCGACCCGCAGGGTCGAGCAGGAGCGCTGCGGCATTGTGGGCCAGATCCAGCGCGGGATCGAGCAGGCTCAGGTTGCCCGGTAAGCCGCCAATGACCCCGTAGGTTTGGAGCCGGGTCATCGGATCGTACCTGGCGACGAAGGCACGGACGTCAGTGGGGCCGAAGGGCGCTAGGGCGAGACGCCGCGTGCGGCGCCCATACAGGGGTTGCTGCGCCGCCTCGAGTTGGCGCATCGCCGTGATGTGTGATCCGCTCAGGACGAGCTTGAACCGAGTGCCCGGCCAGTGGTGATCCAGCCAGTTCTGCAGAATGGACGGGAGCGCCGGCGCGGCACCGCTCATGTACGGGAACTCATCCAGGACCAGGAGAAAGGGCTTCGCGCCGGCTCTTTCGGTGAGATAGCCGAGCAACGCCTCCCAGTCGGGGAAGCCGACTCCCAGACGGAGCGCTTGATCCTCGAAGTGCTCCCCGATCGCGTGGCTCAACTTCGCCAGCTGCTCCGCCTCAGTCCGTCGCGTGGCCTGATAGTAGAGTCCTCCAACATCCCGGGCGAAGCGGCCGAGGAGGAAGCTCTTTCCGATTCGCCGCCGCCCGACCACGAAAGCGAGCTCCGGCTTAGCGGAGCCCCAGAGTGCACGAAGTGCCTCCCACTCCCGATCACGGTCGACGATCTCGGCGGGCTTGGGCAATGCGGGGAGTCTCATCCAACACAAGGGGACGGAGGTTCCAGAACTGGAAGTTCCATTAGTGGAACTTCCAGTTCTGGAACCTAACCGCGCCGTGACCGATCGCAAGCCCCGGGGTCGGTAAGGACCCGATAGCCACCCCGCCCCGAAGCGCTCGGCGTGTCGGCGCTTCGATTCCCTCCCTTGCCATCGAGGTACGACAATAGCGGAGGAGAAGACCGGATAAGGCAAGGCAAGCGAAGCGGATGGCAGCGAAGGCATGGCAGAGCAGCCGCGCATGACGGCGATAGAGCCGTCCACGCCGCGAGGATTCCACGAGAGCGCGTGGCCTCACGCACGGAACGCCGTCTTCCTCCTCATTGGCGCCGGCGCGCTCCTGCGACTGCTGCTGGCCTCGAGCATTGGCTTGGGCGTCGATGAGTCCTACGCCGTCACGGTCGCGCGGGACTGGAGCCTGAGCTACTTCGACCACCCGCCGCTTTCATTCTGGCTCGCGGGCGCCGTCGCGCGAATGGCCGGGAGCGAGTACCGACTCTTCGTTCGGCTTCCCTTCATCCTGCTCTTCGCCGGCACGAGCTGGATGATGTACAGACTGGGGGCGCGTCTCTTCGGGGAGCGGGCGGGCTTCTACGCGACCCTGCTGCTCAACCTCTCGCCAGTCTTCAGCGCCACCACCGGTGGATGGGTTTTGCCGGATGGCCCCCTCGTGTTCTTCATGCTGGCAACGGTGCTCTGCCTTGAGCGCGTGCTGTTCCATGAAGAAACGGTCGAGCACCCCACGCGGTGGTGGCTTGCGGCCGGCGTCTTCACTGGCCTGGCCATGCTCTCCAAGTACCACGGCGTCTTTCTCGCCGCGGGTACCTTGCTCTTTCTTCTCACTCAGGCCGACCGGCGAAGGTGGCTCCTCCGGCCCGAGCCATATCTCGCGGCGGCGATGGCGGCCGCGATGTTTCTCCCGGTGCTCATCTGGAACGAAGCGAACGGTTGGGTTTCCTTCCGATTCCAGGGTGCGCGAGGCGTTCCGCACCATGGGAGCCTGCTCTCGTTTCTTCAGACCCTTGGCGGGCAGGCGGGTTACCTGCTCCCCTGGATCTGGGTGCCGCTCGTCTGGCTCCTGGCAAAGGGCCTCGTGGAAGGATCGCGTAACCCGAAGCGCTGGTTCCTCTGCTGCCTGGCCGTTGGACCCATTCTGTTCTTCACCCTCCCCTCTCTCGGCGGCAAGCCGGGGCTCCCCCATTGGGCCGCACCGGGCTACCTCCTGCTCTTCCCGCTACTCGGCGCGGCAGTCGACCGGCATCTCGCGGAGGGGAGCAGCGCCACGCGTCGCTGGCTCGCGGGCTCGGCGGCGGGATTCCTGATCATTCTTGCCGTCGCTGCTACCCATGCCGCCACGGGGTGGATGGCGCGGCTGGCTCCCGCGCTCTTCGAGCGGGGTGACCCTTCGTGGGAAGTGGTCGACTGGAGCGAGCTCAGGCCCGTGCTCGCCGAGCTCGGGGTGGCCGGAGGGGCGCACCGCATCGTAGCCGCCGCGAACTGGATCGACGCCGGGAAAGTCGCCCACGCCCTCGGACCCGACGTACCGGTCGTGTGTCTGTGCGATCACCCGCACCATTTCCGCTTTCTGTATCCCGCGACGGAGGCGCGCGGCCGCGACGTAGTGCTCGTCGAGCGCGTTCGTGCCCATAGCGATGTCGCGGCGGATATGGCTCGGCATTCTCGCGCGGTCGAGCC
>DATCXR010000080.1:0-1339 GCA_036565685.1 Gemmatimonadaceae bacterium | reverse complement strand
GTGCGAGATGATCGAGAGGTAGCCCGCGGAGCGCGCCATCTCGATCGCTTCGAGCGTCTCGGTTACCGTGCCGATCTGATTGAGCTTGATGAGAATCGCGTTGGCCACGTGCTTCTCGATCCCCTTCGCGAGGAACTCGGTGTTCGTCACGAAGAGATCATCACCAACGAGCTGCACGCGCTCGCCGAGCGCCTCGGTGAACGCAGCCCAGCCGTTCCAGTCGTCTTCGGCCAGCCCGTCCTCTATCGATACGATGGGATACTCGTCCAGCCATTTCGTGTACAGATCGATCATCCCGTGCGCGTCGCGCGTACCGGCTCCGCTCTTCTTGAAGCTGTAGTTGCCGTCCTTGTCGCGCAGCTCGCTCGCTGCGCAGTCGAGAGCGAGCGCAACCTGGCGTCCGGGCGCATACTTCGCTGCTTCGATCGCCTCGAGGATCACGGTGATCGCCTCTTCGTCGCTCGACAGGTTGGGCGCGAAGCCGCCCTCGTCGCCCACGCCGGTAGATAGGCCGCGCTTGACGAGAACCTTCTTGAGCGAGTGAAACACCTCCGCGCCCATGCGAAGCGCCTCGGCGAAGGAGTCGGCGCCCACGGGTACGATCATGTACTCCTGGAAGTCCACCGTGTTGGTGGCATGCGCGCCGCCGTTGAGGATGTTCATCATCGGCACGGGAAGGACGCGCGCCATCGGACCGCCGATGTAGCGGAAGAGCGGAAGCCCGAGCTCCTCCGACGCAGCGCGCGCCGAAGCCATGGATACCGCGAGAATGGAGTTCGCGCCGAGCCGTTCCTTGTTCGGCGTGCCATCGAGATCGATCATCGCGCGATCGAGAGCCACCTGGTCGAGCACGTCCATGCCGCGCACCGCGGGAGCGATGGTCTCCTCTATGTGCTGCACGGCGCGGAGCACGCCCTTCCCTCCGTAGCGCTTCGGGTCGCCATCGCGAAGCTCGAGCGCTTCGTGCTCGCCGGTGGACGCGCCGCTGGGCACGGCCGCGCGCCCGAGCGCGCCGCTCTGGAGGATGACGTCGGCTTCCACGGTGGGATTGCCGCGGCTGTCGAGGATCTCGCGTGCGCGGATGTCTATGATCTCGGACATGGATTCATGGTTGAGTTGTCATTGAAGGCTCGTGCGGCTCCTCGCTGTGCACGCCCCTGCGTTCCAGCTCGGCTGCCATGCGGTGCCACACTATGCTCATGAGCCGGTCGCGGTCGTCGTAGCTCATCCCGGCGGTGGGTATCGGGTCGAGGAAGGTGAGCTCGCACACTCCCGAGTGGATCGCGATCTCGCCCTTCCCCTGGATCTCGCGACTCCCCCAGCTCACCACCGGCACCAC
>DATCXR010000035.1:0-4461 GCA_036565685.1 Gemmatimonadaceae bacterium | reverse complement strand
CTGATTGAGGACCTTCACGGGGATGATCGTAGCCATCGGGGCGACGCCGCTAAACGGAAGGCCGCGGAAGCTGTAACCAATGATGGTGCTGGTCACGTGAGTCCCGTGCGAGTTCTGATCGTGCTCCCACTTGTTGGGCTGTGACGAGACGGTTCCCACTTCACCGCCACCTCCGCCGAACGCGATGCCGTACTGCTCGGCGACCCGCTCCTCGGGGAAGTACTGCCGCCAGGAGTCGAGGAGGCCCGTGTCGATCACCCCGACGTAGACGCCCGCACCGGTGTATGGGACCGCGCGAGTCATGACGCCCGGCCAGGCGGTGACGTTGATCGCGTCGAGGTCCCACGTACTATACCCCCCGGTGAAGTTGCTGATGGGCACCAGATCGACGGGTGAACCCATCCGCTCCGCATCCGGCTCGGCAGACTCCACGAAGGGGAGTGCCCTCACCGCGGGAAGATCGCCCGCCATGACCCGCATCGTCACCGCGTGGATCTCCGGGACGACATCCAGCACCGTCCCCACATCTCCCAACTGCTTCAACATCGCGTTTGTTGGTCCGGACGAGAGGAGAACATTGACTCCGATCGCTCCCCGACTCGCTCCCCTCGCCAGGTTCGGACTCATCTCGGTACCGGTGATTCTGTCCGGCGGACTCTCGCACGCCGCAATCCCGAGAGCCACTGCCACGCCCAGCCAAGCCCACCTTCTGCTCATGACCTACCTCCACTGTAGTGTTTGTGCGGTACCGAAGTCGTGCTCGCCATAACACATGTAGGCCGAGCTTGACGCCAAAACGCGGATTTCGCAAGAGTGAAGGCGGGGTCAGAGCCGGGGTCGTGCATGGGGCTGCCAGCGCCTCGTTGCAGCCAACACCGCCATCCTCGCGAAGGCCGTTGCCGTCATTCCCGCGGAAGTAGGAATCCATGTCGCTCGATAGAACATGGGCCTCCGCTTTCGCGGGAATGACATCGGGCGCGATGAAGGACCTGCCGCGCCATTCAGCATCGTTGCGGGCGCCCATGCAGAAGGCGAAGTTCCCTGCACCCGCGCCTGCTTCCTATCCGCTTACCGCGTGAGGCGCGACCCACCTCCACCGTCTCCCACCGCTCACCATGCATCTCGCCAGTCGCTCGGCACTCACCGGTGCCATGCTCGCGCTGTCGGCGGCAGTACTGCCCACGCCCTCCGCAGCCCAGAAAGCGCCCGCGCCGCCGGCGGATCTCGACAGCTACGTGACCCGGGTGATGAAGGAGTTCCAGGTACCCGGCCTGAGCGTCGCGATAGTGAAGGACGGCAAGGTTGTCGTCGCGAAGGGCTACGGCGTACGCGAGCTCGGGAAGCCGGGGAAGGTAGACGCCCATACCCGCTTCGGGATCGCATCCAACACGAAGATCTTCACCGCCACCGCGCTCGCGCTCCTCGTGGAAGATGGGAAGCTCGAGTGGGATGCGCCGGTGATCCGCTATCTCCCCGCATTCGCTATGTACGATCCGTACGTGACCCGTGAGATCACCGTGCGCGACCTCCTCGTGCACCGGAGCGGACTGGGGCTCGGCGCGGGCGATCTGATGTGGTGGCCGAGCTCCGACTACAGCCGCGATGAGATCGTCCAACGTCTCCGCTACATCAAGCCGGCGACCTCGTTCCGCAGTGCGTACGCCTACGACAACGTCCTCTATTCGGTGGCGGGCGAAGTCATCCAGGCGGTGTCGGGCCAGTCGTGGGAGGACTTCGTCTCCTCGCGCATCCTCTCGAAGATCGGGATGAGGGGGAGCAACGTCTATGCATCGCGCGCCACCAAGGGCGACAACGACGCGATCCCGCACGCCGAAATCGAGGGCACCGTCCGCCCCATCACTCCCTTCGCCAACGACAACGTCGATCCCGCAGGCGGGATCAACTCGAGCGCAGCGGACATGGCCAGGTGGCTCATCGTGCAGCTCGACTCGGGGCGCGTGGCCGACGGATCGCGTCTCTTCTCGCCGCGCTCCACACGCCAGCTCTGGGCGATGGTCACCCCGATACCGATCGGCGACCCCGCACCGGAGCTCGCGGCTCTCCGCCCGCAGTTCAACGGCTACGCGCTCGGACTCGGTGTGCGCGACTATCGCGGCCGGAAGATCCTCACGCACACCGGGGGACTACCGGGCTACGTGTCGCAGGTGACCATGATCCCTTCTCTCCGACTCGGCGTCGTGGTGCTCACCAACCAGGAGTCGGGCTCGGCGTTCCAGTCCATCACCTACCACGTGCTCGACCACTACCTCGGTGTGCCGCCCACGGACTACGTGTCTATCTACTCGAAGCTCGACGCGCGCCAGGCCGCGCGCTTCGACTCGGTGACGTCGGCCGCCTCCACCGCACGCGACTCCGCGTCGGGCCCGTCACTCCCGCTCGAGCGCTACGCGGGCAAGTACACCGACCCCTGGTATGGCGAGATAGACATTGAGCGCGACGACGACGGCCTCGTCATCCGCTTCGCTCATACCCCGGCGCTCGTCGGTGACCTGGTGCACTGGCAGCACGACACCTTCGTAGCTCGCTGGCGCGACCGCGAGCTGAGAGCCGACGCCTACGTCACCTTCGCCCTGAATCCCGACGGGACCATAGCGCACGCGACGATGCAGGCCGTTTCCCCCGCCACCGACTTCAGCTACGACTTCCAGGATCTTTTCCTGACGCGGGTGCGGTAGGAGATTAAGGGGAGAGGAGAAAAGAGAAAGCAGACAGCAGACAGCAGACAGTAGCGAGAACCTCCGGGGCCAGGTCGAGGGCCCGTCCTACGAGCAGTTCCTGCTTTCTGCTTTCTGCTGTCTGCTTTCTTCCCCCGGGAGGAACGATGGTAAAGCGTCACCACTGGTTAGTGCGCGTCACTCACTGGGTGAGCGCGGTGGCCATCATCGTCATGGTTGCGAGCGGGTGGCGAATCTTCAATGCGTACCCCGCCTTCCATCGCAGGGGCGAGACCTTCTGCTGCTATCCATTCGAGGGGAAGCCGATCCCCGGGTGGCTCACCTTCGGCGGGTGGCTCGCCGGCGCGCGCAACTGGCACTTCGCGATGATGTGGGTGCTCGTGGTCGCGGGGCTCGTCTACCTCGCCTTCATCTATCTGCACGGCGAGTGGCGCGACCTCACGCCACGGCGAGGTACGCTGCGCGATTCGTGGGAGATGGCGCGATTCTATCTCTTCGCGCGCAAGGATCACCCGCGCCAGGGGAAGTACAACGCGCTCCAGCGTACTGCGTACTTCGCGCTTCCGATCGTGGCAGCACTGCAGGTAGCTACGGGGATAGCGATCTGGAAGCCGGTGGAGCTTTCCTGGCTCACCGCGATCTTCGGCGGCTACGTGTGGGCGCGCTACTGGCACTTCCTCATCACGGCGCTGCTGGTGCTCATGATACTCGCCCACGTGTTCATGGTGATCGCCACCGACCCGTACTCCGTCGGCTCCATGATCACCGGGAAGTACAATCCCGATCTCTCTCCCGAGGAGCGGAACGCGCGTCCCTTCTATCACCTGCTCCCGCGGCCGCGGCGCGCCGCGACCGAAGAGGCAAGGCGATGAGCATCGACCGACGCAGCTTCCTGGCGAAAGGCAGCCTCTCGCTCGCCGCACTTCTCGCCGCGTGCGACTCGCACGGCCCGCGCTGGGCGCGCCCTTTCCTGAAGACCGCCGAGCGGCAGAACGAGAAGCTCGAGCGCCTCCTCCTCCGCCATACCTCGATGGATACGCCCGCCGCCGATGCGGCGATCGCCGGAGATGCGCTCCCGAGCTACTTCATCTCGAAGCGCGTCCCGGTCTGGGATCCTGCAGTTCGTGGCACGTGGGCTCTCGAGGTGAGCGGCCTCGTTCGCCGCCCCATGCGCCTCACCCTCGAGCAGCTCGCAGCGCTCCCCAGCGTCACCATGAAGCTCGACCACTACTGCGTGGAAGGCTGGTCCGCCGTCTCGACCTGGACCGGTGTGCGCGTGAGCGAGATCGCGAAGGCAGCCGGCATCCTCCCCGACGCCCAGTACGTCGACTTCGAATCCTTCGACGACGGCTACCACGAGAGCTGGGACCTGGAAAGCGCCACCCACCCACAGTCGCTCGTCGCCTACGGCCTGAATGGCCACTGGCTCGGCCCCGCCCACGGCGCACCCGCCCGCATGTTCTCCCCCGTGAAGCTCGGCTACAAGAGCACCAAGTACCTCACGAGGGTGGTGTTCCTCCCCCAGCGAAACGGCGGCTACTGGAGCGACCAGGGGTATGAGTGGTATGGGGGGGTATAGGGGGGAGGGAGAAAGCAGAAAGCAGTGAAGTGCTCGAGGGTTCAGGGTTCAGGGGGCAGGGTTCAGGAACTGCCTCGGCTTCGAGATCTCGACTCCGAGGTGGTACCTGAACCCTGAACCCTGCACCCTGAACCCTAGGGTTTCACTGCTCTCTGCTCTCTGCTCTCTGCTTTCCCCCGCCCCCCA
>DATCXR010000067.1:0-15017 GCA_036565685.1 Gemmatimonadaceae bacterium | reverse complement strand
TCCAACCGGCGTCGCCACGCGCCTGGTGTGCGGCGCGAGCGTCATCATGTTGTCGCGATTCTGTTGCAACCGCGCAGCAGCCGCACCGAAATGCTGGGCTCGCCAGCTTCATCCTCGAGCCGCGCGAGTGCGTCCAGGGCCCCTCGATGCCTCTCCTCGTCGCCGCCGACCCGTCGATTCACCATGGCGCGGATTTTCCGGGCGGCCAGCCCGAATCGTGGCTCGATCGAGGCCGGTATCGCCCATGAACGGGGGCGGGGGGCTGCACTATGCTGGAGTTCCAGGCACCGTCGGAGAGGGCCGCAAGCTCGGCTCCGCTGACCGACTGTCCACTTCTCGTGGATGTGGATGGGTGCCTCGTACGCACTGACCTCCTCTGGGAAGGGATCGCCAGGATGGCGATGACCTGCCCGAGCCGGCTGCCGGGGATGGCCCCGGCGCTCGTCGGAGGGAGGGCGTCGCTCAAGGCGTACGTGAAACGGCACGCGCCGCTCGCGCTGGACACCCTCCCGCTCGACGAGGATGTGTTGGCACTCATTGCGAATGCCCGCGCGATCGGGCAGCCCGTGCTCCTCGTGTCGGGCTCGGACGCGGAGCAGGTCGGCGCGCTCCGCGATCGCGTGAATGCCGACGGCGCGATCGGCAGCGACGGGGTGGTGAACCTCGTCGGTCGAACCAAGCTCGAGTCGATCCGCTCGCGCTTCCTCGCATTCGACTACGTGGGCAATGCGCTGGTCGACCTCCCGATCTGGCGCGCCGCGGACCACGCATACGCCGTGAACACCGCGCCGTGGACCCGCTGGCTCGCCCGGCGGTCGCGCAACGACCTGGTTCTGCTGGGATCCGCGCGCACCTGGCCGGCGCTCTGGCGCTCGATGCGGATCCACCAGTGGGCGAAGAATCTCCTCATCCCGCTCCCGGCCATGGCGGCGCACCTGCCGCTGACGCTCGCTCTCGCCCTCCAGCTCCTGGCCGGTATCGCGGCGTTCTCGTTGATGGCGTCCGCGGTTTACATACTCAACGACATCGCCGATCTCGATAGCGACCGCCGGCACGAAACGAAGCGACGCAGGCCGTTCGCATCGGGGCAGCTGGGAATCCCCACCGGATTGGCCGCGGCAGCGGTGCTGGTTGCCGGAGCGGCCGCTATCGCTCTCCGGCTCCCACCCGACTTCCAGTGGATCCTCGCCGGATACGCCGCCCTCACCTCACTCTATTCACTGGCGCTCAAGCGAGTCGCGCTCCTCGACGTGGTTACCCTCGCCACTCTGTACACGGCTCGAATAGTGGCGGGCGCGGCGCTGGTGCAGGTGCCGCTCACGCAGTGGTTCCTCGGCTTCGCGATCTTCTTCTTCCTCTCGCTCGCACTGGCCAAGCGCGCGGTGGAGCTCCAGCGGATGGGTGCGTCGACGGAGACGGTGCGTGGGCGTGGATACAGTCCGGCGGACCTCCCGGTGATCGTCGCCTTCGGCGCGGGCTCCGCGGTCGCGAGCGCGCTGGTCTACTGCCTCTACATCACCGGGTCCGAGGTGAGCCGCCTCTACCCTCATCCGATGCTTCTCTGGCTGGGTCTTCCGATTCTGCTCTACTGGATCGGGCGCGTGTGGATGCTCACGCTGCGCGGGGCCATGCGCGATGACCCGGTCGTCTTCGCGCTGCGGGATGGACTCAGCAAGGTCACCTTCATCGCGTTCCTCATCGTAGTCGTGGCCGCTTCCCACCACTCCAGAAGCCATGGCAATAGCTCCATCTCCCCCCACCGATCGCTTCTCATCTCCCTCAACTCGTAGCGCCCCACCCACGGCGGGCGAGCCCGCACGCATCCTGCTCCCACTTCGCCGGACGATCGTGGCGGCGGGCTGCGCCGGGGTCATGGTGGCACTCGCTCCGATCCTCCCGCGGCCGATCCGTGACCCGCTCGTCCTGATCTCGCTGGCGATCTGGGTGGTGCTGGCGTGCGCGGCGTGCGTGGCGGTTCTGCGCGAAGTCTGGTCGGCGGTGCGACGGCGCGATCGCGACAGCGCGCTGGCCGTGATCGCGGTGGCCGGTACGCTCTTCGCGATCGTGCTGTCCGCCCAGGTCGAGATCATCCGCGTCCTCGAGCGGCGTCCGGCTTTCACCTGGATGCTCGACTGGCGCTGGGCGCTCAACCACGCCCAGGCAATCGCGCGCACCGACAACATCTTTCACGCGCTCGACTACGCCGGCGCGGGGCTCGACTACCATGTGGGTCCCGCCTGGTTCGCCGCCTCCGCTCAGCGGATGCTCGGCGGTGGGATGACGCACGTCCTCTTCGGGATCGTACCGCCGCTCTGTGTCGTGACGATGGTGATCGCGAGCGCTCTGATCCTCCGCAGCACGGGGCTGAAGGGTCGCCTCGCCGCGGTGGCCGTGGTGGTGGCGATGGCTTGGCCCGCCTCCCAGCTCACGCCAACCTGGTTGGTCCACGGCCCGGTGGGCGTCCTGCTCTCTCCGTTCAGCTGGCAGTTCCTCGCCACGGACATGATGCTCAACTCCTTCCTCGGCTATGCAGTGGGGCTCTCCGGGCTCGCGCTTCTATTGGAGAGGGGGGCCACTGCGCGGGATCTGGCCGTCGGCAGTCTCGCTCTCGCGAGCTGCGTCCAGATCAAGCCGCAGTATTTCGTCGGGCTGGGGATCGTGGTGGGGGTGGTCACCCTGTGGCGTTTCGTGGCCGAGCCGGGCGATCGGCGGCGTACGGTCACGCTGGGTGTTGCGGTGCTCGCGAGCCTTCTGCTGGCGGTGGCGGCGCGGGCGTGGCTCCCTGGCGACCTCGCGCTCTTCGAGGCGCCGAGGCTCGTCCCGCCGGATCTCGGACAGTTGGCGATCGATCTTCGCAGGACTTACACGGTCGTCGCCCTCGTAGCGATAGCTGGCTGGTGGCTCCTCCGGCGCGCCCGCCGCGCGAGCGGCAGAGTGCCGAGTCTCGGTCTCCTGGCGGCGGCAGCGGTCGTGGCGATCGGGCTCCCATTCGCGCTGCGGACGATAGCCATGCCGCTGAAGAGCGCGTACGTCGCACAGGGGCAGGCGCTCCGGCTGCACGACATCTACTCCACCTACCTCACTGCCGATCTCCTTCAGAGCGTCGACCCGGGAAAATTCCTCCTCCTCGCTGCCGGCGTTGGGCTGATCGGGGCGGCGCTGCTCGGCAACCGCCAGCGCTTCGGCGCCCTCTTTGCCGCCGCCTGCGGGCTGCTCATCCTCGCGCCACTTCCGATCCTCGCGGCCGGCTTCGCGACCGAGCCACCGCCGCAGTACGCCGTGGCGGAGGACGCGGGGCTCTACGACGCGCTGCGCGCGATCCCCGTCGAGCAGTCGACTCTCATCAGCAGCGATCTCGCCGACCGGGCCAACGACTACCAGCGGCCGCTGCGCGCGCCGCTCCTTACCGCGTACCGGGGGCACCAGTTCTATCTGTCCGACCTTCGCTACGTGCACTACGCTCGGCCCGGCGCGGTCGAACGTCTCACGGAGCTCCGCGAGTTCTTCGGTGCGCACTGGTCGCTCTGGCACGACGCCTGGCTCGCCGAGCACCACATCACGCAGATCCTCGTGGATACCCGATGTTCGCCGGCCTGGCTCGGCGATTCCGGCGTCCCGCTCGTCCGCCAGCTGCACTCCGGCGACTGGACGGTCTTCCAGGTCGCTGCGCGGCCCGCGCGGTTGGGGTCGGGCGTACCGGCGCCACCGGCCGAGTGGCGCGAGATGATCCCCGCGAAAGGACACGCCGACTGTCTGCTTGGCGGTCAGTCCAACGGACCCGCCCGACCCCGATCGTGAGTGGACTGGAGCTGCGTTTGGGAAGGTTCGAGGAAGAAGTGAGCGCGGGTGCATCCACTCGTTCCGGGCCCTTACCATCGAGCGCCCGCTGGTCGCTTGACTGGCGCGTTCCGCCTCCTAAGTGTTGCGGCTCCAAAGCAATTGGTGGCGTACTGCCACACCGGTGAGCGCGCTGCCAGTCGCCCGGATTCGTTGACGGGCTCCTCCTGCGGGCGCTTCGGAATTCCGTAAGCGCCAGTCTGCCAACGGCTTGGCTGCCTTAACGGCAGAGGTCGGTGACCAATCGAAGATTAGAGTATGTCAATCTTGCTCTGCGTCGCGGGCAAGAATATGGTTTGCCTCTCCCTGGGGCGGCAAAATCGCTCCCGGGATGAACGTCCCGTGGCATGAAGAGCACGGGGTGGCCGCTACCTATAAAGCAAGGTTGCGCAGTTGACGTTGGCTGGTTTCAGAGCAGCACTCGGCGACCCAAACGACGAGGCCAGGTGCCTCATCGTCGGTGAGGTGGCCCAGGCGCACGATGGGAGCCTGGGAACAGCGCACGCATACATAGACGCAATAGCCGCGGCCGGTGCGGACGCGGTGAAGTTCCAGACCCACATCGCCGACGCGGAGAGCACTCCCGGCGAGCCGTGGCGCGTGCGCTTCAGCCGCCAGGACGAGTCGCGCCACGACTACTGGAAGCGGATGGAGTTCACCGAGGAGCAGTGGGCCGGTCTCCGGAGCCACGCTCTCGATCGGGGACTTCTTTTTCTCAGCTCTCCATTCTCCGTGGAAGCGGTGGACCTCCTCACACGCGTGGGCGTGGCCGCGTGGAAGGTGGCGTCGGGTGAGGTGAGCAACCCGCAGGTCTTCGAGCGGATCGCGGCCACGGGGCTCCCGGTCATCCTCTCCACCGGCATGAGCGCGCTCGACGAGATAGACCTCGCGGTACGACGCGTGAAGGATCGCGGTCTCCCGCTCGCGGTGCTGCAGTGCACCTCGGCCTATCCGTGCCCGCCGGAGAGCGTGGGGCTCAACATGCTCGCCGCCTTCCGCGAGCGCTACGACTGCGCGGTGGGGCTATCCGATCATTCAGGGACGATCTTCCCCGGACTCGCGGCCACGACTCTGGGTGCGGAGGTGTTGGAGGTGCACGTGGCGCTGAGCAGGGAGGCATTCGGACCCGACGTCGTCGCCTCGGTTACCACGGGCGAGCTTCGCCAGCTCGTGGACGGCGTTCGATTCATAGAGCGGATGCTGGCGAACCCGGTGGACAAGGACGCCGCGGCGCGCGAGCTCCAGCCGCTGCGCGCGCTCTTCACCAAGAGCGTGGTCGCGCGCGTGGATCTTCCCGCGGGGACCACGCTCCGCGAGGAGCACCTCGCGGCCCGGAAGCCGGGCACCGGAATCCCGGCGGCGCGCCTCCCGGAGCTGGTCGGCTCCCGGCTCGCGCGCAGCGTGCGGGCCAACGAGCTGCTGGCCGACTCCGATGTAGTGGCGGGGCGCTGATGCCGCGCAAAGTGTGTGTGGTCGTCACCGCGCGGCCGAGCTATAGCCGTATCAAGACGGCGCTCCAGGCCATTCGCGAGCACCCCGACCTCGAGCTGCAGCTCGTGGTGGCCGCCTCGGCGCTCCTCGACCGCTACGGCGAAGCGGTGGAGTACATCGAGCGCGACGGCTTCGAGATCAGCGCGCGCGTGCACATGGTGCTCGAGGGCGGCAACCTGGCGTCGATGGCGAAGACCACGGGGATCGGACTCCTCGAGCTCTCCACCGTCTTCGACAACCTGAAGCCCGACGTCGTGGTGACGGTGGCCGACCGCTTCGAGACGATGGCCACCGCGGTGGCGGCGTCGTACATGAACATCCCCGTGGCGCACGTGCAGGGCGGCGAAGTCACCGGCTCCATAGACGAGAAGGTGCGCCACGCGGTGACCAAGCTCGCCGACCTGCACTTCGTGGCGAGCGAGCGCGCGGCCGAGCGAGTGCTGCGGATGGGCGAGGAGCCCGCGCACGTGTACGTGACCGGCTGTCCGTCCATAGACCTCGCGGCGGAGGTCCTCTGCGATCCGCGGCTCGGCTTCGATCCCTTCGCGCGATACGGCGGCGTGGGCGACGTGGTCGATCTCGCCGACGGCTACCTGGTGGTGATGCAGCACCCGGTTACCACCGAGTACCGGCTCGCCCGCGAGCAGGTGGAGGAGACGCTCGGCGCGGTGCGCGACAGCGGGCTCCCCGTGCTCTGGTTCTGGCCCAACGTGGACGCGGGCACCGACGGCACGTCGAACGGGATCCGCGCCTTCCGCGAGCGGGAGAAGCCGCAGGGCTTCCACTTCTTCAAGAACATGGCGCCCACCGACTTCCTCCGGCTCCTCTACAACAGCAGCTGCCTGGTGGGGAACTCGAGCGTGGGCGTGCGCGAGTGCGCCTACCTGGGCGTGCCGGTGGTGAACATCGGCACGCGCCAGCTGGGGCGCGACCGCGGCCGCAACGTGATAGACGTGAGCTACGACCGCGGCGAGATCTCGCGCGCCATCGACGCGCATCTCTCCAACGGGAGCTACGGGTCCGATCCGATCTACGGCGATGGGAACGCGGGGAAGAGGATAGCGGAGCTGCTCGCCACGGAGCCGCTGCACATCGAAAAGAGGCTCACCTACTGATGTCCGCGCCCGCCTCCCTCTCGCGCCCCCCAGCGGCGCCGGCTCGCGACGGCGTCCCGGCGCGCGCGTCGCTCGTGGTGGTGAACTTCCACTACGTGCGCCCGCGCTACGACGAGCCGTATCCCGGGATCCACGGGATCACGCCCGCGCAGCTGGGGGCGCAGCTCCGTGCGCTGGGCGTCGCGGGGACGTTCGTGAGCGGCGCGGACGTGCGCGACGCGGTGAGCGGCCGGCGCGCGCTGCCGGAGCGCGCGATCCTCATCACCTTCGACGACGGCCTGCGCGAGCAGTTCGAGCACGCGCTCCCCGTGCTCGACGCCCTCGGTGTGCCGGCGCTTCTCTTCGTGAACACGGCGCCGGTCGCCGAGCACACGGTCTCGGCGGTGCATCGCATCCATCTACTCCGCGCGCACGTCGCGCCCGATCGCTTCCTGGCGATGCTGCGCGTGCACGCCGACGCGCGCGGGGTGAGCCTGCGCGTGGAGTCGAACGACGCCGCGGCGGCGGCGCAGTACCGCTACGACGAGCCGCAGGTGGCGCGGCTCAAGTTCCTCCTCAACTTCCAGCTCGAGCCGCGCGAGCGCGACGCGCTCATCGCCGACTGCTTCGACGAGTACTTCGGCGCCGGCGAGGGCGCGCTGAGCGAGCGACTCTACATGGATGTGGAGCAGCTCCGCGTGCTGGCCGCTCGCGGGATGCTGGGGACGCACGGACACGAGCACCTCCCGCTCGGGCTCCTCGACAGCGACGCGCAGCGCCGCTGCGTGCGCGAGTCGCTGCGCTGTCTCGAGGCGTGGACGGGCGCGGCGCCCTTTGCGCTCAGCTATCCGTACGGCTCGCTCCCCGCATGCGCCTGGCGCACGGGGGAGATCGCGGCGGAGGAAGGGATCGAGCTGGCCTTCACCATGGAGCGCGCCGGGAACTTCGGTCTGGAGCGGCCGATGCACCTGGCCCGCTTCGACTGCAACGACGTGCCGGGCGGGAAGCATTGCGCGCTGGAGCCGGCGGATCTCTTCGACACTGTAGCGCCGGCGCGCTGGCACAGGAGGGAGGCGTGAGCGCGGTGCGTGTCGCTTTCCTCACCGGTAACGAGCGCCGGCATCGCTATGCGGCGGCGGTGCTCGCGCGCGCGGTAGATCTCGCCGGGGTGATAAGCGAGGCGAAGATATCGCCGCGCGAGAGCGCCGCGTCGCTCCCTCCGGAAGATCGCGAGGTGATAGAGCGGCACCTCGCCGAGCGCGACGAAGTGGAGCGGCGGCTCCTCGGCGAAGCGGGCTTCCCCGGCGCGCCGCTCCTTTCGATCGAGCGCGGCGCGATCAACGGGCCCGAGGTGGCGAGCTGGCTCGAGCGGCTCGAGCCCGAGCTTCTCGTGCTCTTCGGAACGAGCATCGTGGGCGAGCAGCTTCTCTCGCGCTTCGCGGATCGCGTGGTGAACGTGCACCTGGGACTGTCGCCCTACTACCGCGGGTCGGGCACCAACTTCTGGCCGCTGGTGCGGCGCGAGCCCGAGTGCGTGGGCGCCACCGTCCACCTCGCCGTGACGAAAGTGGATGCCGGCGCGATCCTCGGTCAGGTTCGCCCGCACGTGGAGCGGAGCGACCGCGCGCACGAGCTGGGAACGCGGGCCATCATGGAGGCGTTCGGCGTGCTCCCCACACTTCTGGAGACGTACGCGCGCGGCGAGCTGGAGCCGCGCGAGCCGCGGTCTGCAAGTGGCGAGCTTTTCCGGCGCGCCGACTTCTGCGCGACCGCGGTGCAGCACCTCTGGCGTCAGCTCGAGACGGGGATGATCCCGGAGTACCTTCGCGACCGCGCGCGCCGCTGCGCCGCGTATCCCATAGTGGAGGCGCTCGCCTGATGCGCGTGCTCGGTCTCATCCCCGCGCGCGGCGGCTCGAAGGGCGTGCCGCGTAAGAACGCACGCCTCCTCGGCGGCAAGCCGCTCCTGCAATACACGGCCGAGGCCGCGCTCGCCTCGCGGCTACTCGCTCGGGTGGTGCTCAGCACCGACGATCCGGAGATCGCCGAAATCGGCCGGCGCTGCGGGCTCGAGGTCCCCTTCATGCGGCCGGAGGAGCTGGCGCGCGACGAGACTCCGATGATCCCGGTGGTGCAGCACGCGCTGCAGGCGCTGGAAGTCACGGATGGCGAATACGACGCCGTGTGTCTGCTGCAGCCCACCTGTCCGTTGCGCGGCGGCGAGGAGATCGATGCGTGCATCGACCTCCTGGAGGAGTCGGGCGCGGACACGGTCATCACCGTGCTGCACGTCCCGGAGGAGTACAACCCGCACTGGGTGTACTTCGCCGATGCATCCGGGGCGCTCCGCCTGAGCACGGGCGAGGCCACGCCCATCGCGCGCAGGCAGGAGCTGCCCGCGGCGTTCCATAGAGATGGTGCCGTGTACGTCGCGCGCCGCGAGGTGATAGTGCAGCGCGGCTCCTTATTCGGTGATCGCGTGCTCGGGCATGTCGCGGAGCGCCCGCACACAGTGAACATAGACGGACCGGCCGACTGGCGGAGCGCCGAGCAGCTCGTGGAGCGGCTCGGTGCCGAGGCGGGGAAGAGGGCATCGTGAGCGACAGGAACTCTGGATCCGTGCTGCAGGGGCTGAAGGTGGGAGTGCGCGCGATGCTGCACAGGCGTCGCGATGCGTCGCTCTTCCTCTTCACCACGATCTCGCAAGGTGTTCTGCAGGGACTGATCATCTGGGTCCTGCGTGACGTGCTCCTCCATCTGGGCCGCGCTGGGGCGGGCACGGTTGGCGCTCTGCTCCTTGGCGGGTTCCTCGTCTTCGGGATCTGGCTCCTGCGCGCCGCGAGCACCTTCGCGGGGCAGGTGCTGGCGGTGCGGCTGGCGTACGGCGTCCAGACCGATCAGATGGTGAACATCCTCGCCAAGCTGCTCAAGCTCTCGGTGGGCTTCTTCGATCGGAACAGCCAGGGCGACCTGATGGTCTCGTCGTACAACGACCTGAAGGGCGTCCGGCAGTGCACGCTCGAGACGGGGAACATCGTGCTGCACGGCGCGCGGCTCATCGGCCTCGCCGTGGTGGCGTGGCTCATGAGTCCGAAGCTCGCCCTCATCGGGCTGGTGCTCGTGCCGATCGGACTGATCCCCGCGCAGCGGCTGGGTAGCTACATCACCAACGCCGCGCGCAAGGAGCGCGAGGAGCTGGCGGGGATCTTCGACTCCTTCCTCCAGGTTTCCACCGGCGCGCGCGTGATAAAGGTGAACAGCACGCAGGGGCGCGTGCTCGACCGCGCGAAGGATACCGCGAACCAGCTCTACCACCTGGTGGTCCGCCAGGCGTACGGCGCGAGCCTGGGGCGCTTCCTCTTCGAGGCGGTGTCGGGCTTCGGGCTGGTGCTCGTGTTGATGGTGGGCGGACGCGATGTGGCGGCGGGGACTCTCCCCTGGCAGTCGCTGCTCTCTCTTCTCGTGGCGATCGTCGCGGTGTACTCGCCGATGCTCGGCCTGATCCAGGTGTACAGCGCCATTCGCACGGTGCTCCCCAACCTCGATCGCGTGAACGCGGTGCTCGATGCGCCCATAGAGATCGGCGACCGCCCGGGCGCGCGCGCTCTCACCCTCGCCCCCGACGAGATCACGCTCGAGAACGTGTCGTTCACCTACGGCGACCGGATCGTGCTCGACTCGGTCTCGGCGAGCTTCCGCCGTGGCGAGACCATCGGGATAGTGGGGCCGTCGGGCACGGGGAAGAGCACGCTCATCTCGCTCCTCCTCCGCTTCTACGATCCCAGCGGCGGCCGCATCCTCCTCGACGATGTGGATCTCCGCGACGTGCGTCACGCGGACTTCATGAGCCACTGCGCCATCGTGCTGCAGGAGCCCTTCCTCTTCATAGACACCATCGCCGAGAACATCCGCGCCGGCCGGCCGGATGCGTCGATGGATGATGTGATCGCCGCCGCGAAGGCCGCGAACATCCACGAAGAGATCATGGCGATGCAGAACGGCTACGATACTGTGATGGGCCGGCGTCGCGACGCGCGCGGCGTCTCGGTGGGCCAGAAGCAGCGGATCTGCATCGCCGCCGCGCTCCTGAAGAACGCGCCGATCCTCTTCCTCGACGAGGCGACCAGCAACCTGGACTCCGTGTCCGAGCGCGCGGTGCAGGTGGCGATCGAGCGGCTCATGGAGGGGAGAACGACTTTCGTCATCGCGCACCGGCTCTCCACGCTGCGCGATGCCGACCGGATCCTCGTGATAGACGAGGGACGCGTGGTGGGACTCGACACGCACGACGAGCTGATCGAGAGCTGCCCCACCTACCAGCGGCTCTGGCACTATCAGAGCTCGGTGCGACAGCTCGATGATCTGCCGGCCGAGATGCGCAACGGCGCGGTGATGCCGAGCGACGCGGCGACGGTCGGTGAAACGGTGGAGGAGCCGGCGTGAGCGCATCCGCGCGACCGCTGCCGGCCGGCCAGGCGCTGGCCGTCATCCCCGCTCGCGGCGGCTCGAAGCGCGTGCCCGGAAAGAACATACGGCCGTTGCTCGGCGTGCCCGCCATCGCGTACACCATCCGTGCGGCGCTCGAGAGCGGGGTCTTCCAGCGCGTGGTGGTGAGCACCGACAGCGAGGAGATCGCGCGCGTGGCGCGCGAGCACGGAGCCGACGTCCCCTTCGTCCGCGATGCCTCCCTCGCCGACGATCACACGCCCGTGTCGCTCGCCACGGTAGATGCGCTCGAGCGGCTCGATCCGTGCGCCGAGCGCTTCACGCACGTGGCGCAGCTCATGGCCAACTGCCCGCTGCGCGACGCGGACGATGTGCGCGCGAGCTGGCGGCAGCTCTCCGACACCGGCGCTCGCTCCCAGCTCTCCGTCATGCGCTTCGGGTGGCTCAACCCCTGGTGGGCGATGCGGCGCGGGAGCGACTTCGTGCTCGATCCGCTCTTCCGCGAGCAGGTGACGGCGCCGAGCCAGAGCCTCCCCGAGCTCTTCTGCCCCACGGGCGCCATCTGGTGGGCGCGCGCGGAGGTGCTGCGCGAGGAGCGCACCTTCCACGTTGAAGGCCGCACGGGGTGGGAGATCTCCTGGCAGCACGGCGTGGACGTGGACACCGAAGACGATTGGGCGATGGCCGAGCTCCTCGCGCAGCGCGAGCTCCCGCAGGAGACGAGCGATGCGCGCTGAACGGCTCGCCCTCTACACCACCGCGTATCCGGCGGTGCTCCCGTACCTCGCCGAGTGGTACGCCTCGGTGCGCGCGCAGACCGACCGCGACTTCGACATCTGGATCGGAGTGGACGCGCTCTCGCGCGCCGAGGTGATCGCGGCGCTGGGCGGCGGCGCCGATGCCCACGAGATCATCATGGTGATGGCGCCGGCCGGCGCATCGCCCGCCGAAGTGCGCGCGCACGCCATCGGTCGCATGGTGGACGAGTACGACGCGATCGTCTTCACCGACAGCGACGACCTCCTGCACCCGGAGCGCGTGGCAGCCGCGCGCGCGGCGCTCGAGAGCGCCGACGTGGCCGCCTGCGCGCTCCGCATGGTGGACGCCGAGGCGCGCTACCTGGGCATCGACTTCGGACCCGTCGACGGCGAAGACCCGGTGGAGATGCTCCCGCGGAACAACGTCTTCGGTCTCTCGAACACGGCCTACCGCACCCAGGTGCTCCGTGGCTGCCTGCCGATTCCCGCCGAGAACCCGCTGGTGGACTGGCTCCTGGCCACGCGCGCGCAGGCGTTGGGCGCTCGCATGACCTTCGATCCCACTCCGCTCATGAGCTACCGCCAGCACGGCGAGAACATCGCGCGCGTGCTCCCGCCCTTCTCCCCCGCGGAGGTGGACGCGGCAGCGCGCCACGTGCTGAGGCACTACCGCAGCCTGCTCGACGGACCCGTTCCGCTCGGCGATCCGCAGCGGACGAGGATAGACGCCGAGTCCCGCCGCGTGCGGGAGTTCCACCTGGCGCTCGCCGAATCGGCGGAGCGGCGCCAGCGATACATCGAAGCGCTCAATGCGCTCCCGCCCCACTACGTGTGGTGGTGGTGCGTTGCAAACCCGAAGCTGGAGGACGTGTGGAGAAGCTGAACGTCGGAGGGCGCGCCGTGGGGCAGGGCGAGCCGCCGTACATCATCGCCGAGATCGGCGCGAATCATAATGGCGACATGGAGCTCTGCCGTCGCATCATCGATGCGGCCGTGGACGCCGGCGCCGACGCGGTGAAGTTCCAGTCGTGGACGAAGAGCTCGCTCATCTCGAAGGGCGAGTACGCGCGCAACACGCGCTACACCGCGGCCAACGCGCCCACGCTGGAGCAGGCGGTGGAGCAGTACCAGCTCTCCGACGACGAGCACGCCGAGGTCTTCGCCTACGCGCGCAAGCGCGGGATCGCGGTCTTCTCGAGCTGCTTCTCGAGCGCCGAGGTGGACCTCCTCGAGTCGCTCGACGCGCCGGCGTACAAGATCGCGTCGATGGACGTGAACCACCTCCCGCTCCTCGAGTACGTGGCGGGCACGAAGAAGCCGATCATCATCTCCACGGGGATGGCCACGCTCGGCGAGGTGGAGCGCGCGCTCGGCGTGCTGCGCCGCGCGGGGAGCGGGCCGGTCGCGCTCCTGCACTGTCTCTCGATCTATCCCGCGCCGGCGGAGATGATCAACCTGCGCACGATGGAAACGTGGCGCACGGCGTTCGACGTGCCGGTGGGCTACAGCGATCACACGCTGGGCACGGCGGTGCCGCTCGGCGCGGTGGCGCTCGGCGCGTGCGCGATCGAGAAGCACTTCACCATAGACAAGAAGCTCGACGGCTGGGACCACGCCATCTCGGCCGATCCCGCGGAGCTGCGCGAGCTGGTGGAGGGGAGCCGCGCGGTGTTCGCGGCGCTCGGGAGCGCGGCGCGCGTGGTGGGGCCGGAGGAGGTCGAGAAGCGAAAGGTCTTCCGCCGGCGCATGGTGGTGAAGCGCGACATGAAGCGCGGCGAGCGCGTGAGCGTGGAGGACGTGGACTTCAAGCGGCCGGGCACGGGGATCCAGCCGGACGAGCTGGCGTACGTGCTCGGGCGTCCGATCACGCGCGACGTGTGCGCGGAGGAGGAGATCGAGTGGACGGATCTCGCCTGATCGCGAGGACGGCGTCGTGAGCACGCTCCCTCGCATCGCGCTCTTCGGCGACGGCCCCTGGGCCGCCCGCAGCCTCGAGCTGCTGGTGGCCGAGGGCTACCCGATCGTGGGCGTGATCGAGCGGGTGAACCCGTCGGATACATCGACATCCGATGTATCGCGCGCGATCGGCGTGCCCGTGCTGCGGCCGGAGAAGGCGAGCGCGCCGCGCTTCGTGGCGGAGCTCGCGGCGTTGGGGCCGGAGCTGGGTCTTTCGATATCGTACAATCAGATCCTGCGCCGCGCCCTGCTCGACGTGCCGCGCCTCGGGGTGCTCAACTTCCACGCCGGGATGCTCCCGCGCTACCGCGGCCGCAACGTGATCAACTGGGCGATCATCAACGGCGAGGAGGAGATCGGGATCACCGCGCACCAGGTGGACGAGGGGATCGACACGGGCCCGATCGTCCTGCAGCGCGCACTCCCGATAGGGTGGACCGACGGGTACGGCGACGTGCTGCGGCGCGTGGTGGATGCCTTCCCCGCGCTCGTCTTCGACGCGGTGCGGCTGGTGGCATCGGGCGAGGCCGTAGCGGTGCCGCAGGACGAGAGCGCGGCCACCTACTTCGGCGGTCGCGCGGAGGGTGACGAGTGGCTCGACTGGGGCGCCACGAGCAGGGAGCTGCACAACAAGATCCGGGCGATCACGCGTCCGGGCCCGGGCGCGCGCACGGTGATCGGCGATCGCCTGGTGACCATCTGGCGCGCGCACTACGAGCCCGAGTGGCCGCGCTACACGGCGACGCCGGGGCAGGTGGTGGGTCGCTCCGCTGATGGCGCAGCGATCGTGAAGACGGGCGACTCCACGATCCGCGTGCACGAGGTGCAGTACGCGGGTGAGGAGAGCGGTGCGCCGGGGTGGCGCATCGGCACGAGGCTGGGTGTGAATCCGATTGGCGTGCTGCCGTCCATGCAAGCCCGACTCGCTGCACTGGAGAAGGAGCTGGGCGCGGCCACGGTTACGGGAGGGGAGCGATATGGTGCAGGCTGATTTCGCAACGCGGCTCGAGAACGTACTCATCTCGCCCGATGCCACGATCGCCCAGGCGGTCCGCCAGCTCGAGAGCGCGGGCACGCGCGCGCTCCTGGTGGCAGACGAAGAGCGTCAGCTGTGCGCGCTGCTCACGGACGGCGACGTACGGCGCGCGATCCTCGCCGACGTCCCCTTCGACCGTCCGTGCGTCTCGATCGGGAACCCCACGCCCATCACCGCGGGCCCCGACGTCACCCGCGGCGAGGCGCTGGAGATCATGGACCGCGGCCGCGAAGACTTCCTGGTGAACGAGCTGCCGGTGGTGAACGACGATGGAAGCATCGTCGGCCTCCTCCTCCGCAGCGACCTCGACGCCGGCTACCTCCCGGAGCTCTCGGCGGTGATCATGGCGGGCGGCTTCGGCAAGCGGCTCATGCCGCTCACCGAGAACGTCCCCAAGCCG
>DATCXR010000057.1:0-2693 GCA_036565685.1 Gemmatimonadaceae bacterium | reverse complement strand
TCGTGGAGTACGACGGTCCGCCTCTCGAGCCGCTGGAGCTCTACACGCGCAAGAGCGGAGAGGAGATCGCCGGTCAGCTCTACAACTTCGTGGACAAGGGCGGGCGCGAGGTCGCGCTCCGTCCCGAGATGACGCCGACGCTGGCCCGCATGGCTGGCGCGCGCGCCAACTCGCTGCGCAAGCCGGTCCGCTGGTTCTCCATCCCTCAGCTCTTTCGCTACGAGCGCCAACAGAGGGGGAGATTGCGCGAGCACTTCCAGCTCAACGTCGACATCATCGGCGAGCCGAGCTCCACCGCCGACGCGGAGCTCCTGAGCGTGGCCGTGGACATCATGCGAGCGTTCGGGCTCACACCCGCCGACGTGGTGGCGCGCGTCTCCGACCGCAGGATCCTGCAGGGGTATCTCGCGGCGCTCGGCGTGAGCGAGGAAGCGCTTCCCGCGGTATTCGCGGTGATAGACAAGCTGGATCGCCAGCCTCGCGAGGTGTCAGATGAGAAGCTGGGGGCTGCTGGCGTGGGCGACGAGGCGAGAGAACGGATCCTCGCGCTCCCCAACGCCACGCTCGACGACGTGGCCGATCTCCTGTCAGGCACTCCGACTGAGAGCGTGGTGGAGGAGTTCCGGAGCTACCTCGGCTACCTCGATGCGCTCGGCGTGGCGGAGTGGGTGAAGGTGGATTTCGCGATCGTGCGCGGCCTGGCGTACTACACGGGCATAGTGTTCGAGCTCTTCGATGCGCGCGGCGAACTGCGCGCCATCTGCGGCGGCGGAAGATACGACACGCTCCTCGAGTCTCTCGGCGGGGCGGACCTCCCCGCGCTCGGTTTCGGGATGGGCGACGTGGTGCTCGGCGAGCTGCTTCGCGCGCGCTCGCTCCTCCCCGAGGCGGCGAGCACCGTGGAAACGTGGGTTGCCTACGCGGAGGAGGAGGGCGTGTGCGACGCGATGCGCGTGGCCGCGCGGCTGCGCGCGCGTGGGCGGAGCGTGGAATATGCGCTGGGCGGCCAGAAGCTGGCGCGCCAGCTGAAGGCCGCGGCATCGGCCGGGGCGGAGGAAACGGTGATTCTCACGCCGGCGGCGAAGGCGGATGGCGAGGTGGTAGTGCGCCGCATGTCCGACGGCGCGGAACGGCGCGTGCGGCTGGACGAGTGGATCGGCGACCGATGATCTCTGACGCGGCGCGCGAGCCGCGGTACAGGCAACCAACGACACGACTGTAATGACCGACGACAAGAAGCTGACCACCCGCGCGGAGGACTTCAGCGCCTGGTACAACGAGGTGGTCCTGCGCGCCGAGCTGGCGGATTATTCGCCCGTGCGCGGCTGCATGGTGATCCGTCCCGATGGCTATGGGATCTGGGAGCGGATGCAGCGCGCGCTCGACGACATGTTCAAGGCCACCGGCCATCGGAACGCCTACTTCCCGCTCTTCATCCCGCAGAGCTTCCTGCAGAAGGAGGCGCAGCACGTGGAGGGCTTCGCGCCCGAGACGGCGGTCGTGACGCACGGTGGAGGGAAGGAGCTGGAGGAGCCGCTGGTGGTGCGGCCCACGTCGGAGACGATCATCTACGCGATGTTCTCCAAGTGGGTGCAGAGCTACCGCGACCTGCCACTCCTCGTGAACCAGTGGGCGAACGTGGTGCGCTGGGAGATGCGCACGCGGCTCTTCCTCCGCACTCTGGAGTTCCTCTGGCAGGAGGGACACACTGCGCACGCCACGCACGACGAGGCGGAAGAGGAGACGTTGCGCATCCTGGGCATCTACCGCGACTTCATGGAAGGGTGGATGTCGATGCCCGTGGTGACGGGGCGGAAGACCGATTCCGAGCGCTTCGCCGGCGCGCTGCGCACCTACTCGTGCGAAGCGATGATGCAGGACAACAAGGCGTTGCAGGCTGGAACGTCGCATAACCTCGGTCAGAACTTCGCGCGTGCCTTCGACCTCACCTTCCAGACCGAGAGCGGTGGGATGGATTTCGCCTGGAACACCAGCTGGGGTGTGAGCACACGCCTGGTGGGTGGGCTGGTCATGACGCACGGCGATGACAAGGGGCTGAGGATTCCTCCTCTCCTCGCGCCCATCGAAGTCGTGGTCGTGCCCATCTGGCGCTCCGACGAGGACCGCGCTCGTGTGCTGGAGGCGGCGGATCGTATCTGCCGTAATCTTGGCGACTGGGAAAGGCGCGATCCGAATCGCTTCCGCGTCCACCTCGACGCGCGCGAAACGATGAAGCCCGGCGCCAAGTACTACGAGTGGGAGATGCGCGGCGTCCCCGTGCGCATGGAGCTCGGCCCCCGTGATCTCGAGAAGAACCAGGCCGTGCTCGTGCGGCGCGACACCGGCGAGAAGCGCAGCGCGAATCTCGATACCATCGGCGAGGATCTCGAGACGCTTCTCGAAGCGATACAGACCGACATGCTGACCGTGGCGCGCGAGCGCCGCGAGGCCCACAGCGTGCGCAACCACATCAGCTACGATGACTTCCGTGCGCTCATGGAAGGAGATGGCGCCTTCGTCTACGCCGGCTGGTGCGGCGATCCCGCGTGCGAGGCAACCATCAAGGAGGAGACGAAAGCCACGATCCGCGTTCTCCCGAGCGAGGAGTTCCGCTCGGCCGAGAAGCCCACGAAGTGTTTGCGGTGCGGAAGACCCGTTCTCGAAGAGGCGCTATGGGCGAGAGCGTATTGAGC
>DATCXR010000298.1:0-4182 GCA_036565685.1 Gemmatimonadaceae bacterium | reverse complement strand
CTGGAATCGTGAATTGCTACAGCCGGAGCAGCCGGCTGTAGCAATTCACGATTCCAGACCTGACCCCATGCTTGACGGATGAGGGCGCACTTCATATCTATTGTCGAAATCCGATGTCGAGTTCCGACAATAGTCGAGGATCAGCCCGTGACCAACCCGCCAGGCGACGTACTCCGTGGAACGCTCGATCTCCTGATCCTGCGTACGCTCCAACAGTCATCGCTGCACGGCTGGGCGATCGGACAGCGCATCCAGGAGATCTCCAGAGATGCGTTCAGGATAGGCCAGGGATCCTTGTACCCGGCGCTCCAGCGGCTCGAGGAGAAGGGGTGGGTGACGAGCGACTGGAGAGCCACGGAAGAGAACCGGCGCGCGAAGTTCTACTCGCTCACGCGCTCGGGACGCCACGCGCTCGAGAAGGAGACCGAGAGCTGGCGGAACTACGTGGAAGCGGTGGACCTCATCCTGCGCTTCGCATGAGCGCCCGCCGGCTCGCCGATCGAATCGTAGATTGGACGCTGGGGCACCTCCGGCAGCTCCGTGCTCTCGTGCGAAAGCGCGCCACTGAGCGCGAGCTCGATGAGGAGCTGTCCTATCACATCGAGCTCGAGACGCGAAAGAACGAAGCCGCGGGGATGTCGCTGGCCGAGGCACGGCGCGCGGCGCTGGTCGAATTCGGCGGTGTGGAGCGCTACAAGGAAGAGGTGCGACAGCGTCGTTGGGTTCGCGTGATCGAGGATGTAGTAGCCGACCTACACTACTCCGTTCGGATGCTTCGCCGACAACCCGCGCTCACGCTCGCGATCGTGACTACCCTCGCGCTCGGGGTCGGCGGTACCGCCGCCGTTTTCAAAGTGGTGGACGCGCTCTTCTTCCGGCCTCCATCCGGTGTGATCGAGCCGGATCGCGTTCTGCGACTTCTGCTCGTTCGTGACTCGGGAAGCATCATGTCGCCCGATGGCGGTTCCGGATCCTACGTCGACTATCAGGCGCTTCGCGAGCGCCGCACGGGCTTCGCCTCCATTGCCGCCTACCTGCACCCGAATGAGCTGGACCTGGGCCGCGGTGCCGAAGCCGAGCGCGTGATGGGGCGCGCGGTGAGCGCGAACTTTCTCCAGCTGCTCGGTGTCCGGCCGGCGCTGGGTCGCTTCTTCCTCCCGGAGGAGGACAGCGTGGAGAGTCGGAATCCCGTGGCCGTCATCAGCTACGGATTCTGGACTCGGCGCTTCGGGCGAGATCCGTCGGTACTGGGCCGCCAGCTCCTCCTCAACGATCGAATGCTCACCGTCATCGGCGTTACCGAGGAGGAGTTCACCGGTATAGAGGCCTGGCGAATCGACGTCTGGATCCCGACCGCCATGGCGGCACCACTAGGGTTGATGTGGAAAGGATGGCGCGAATCGGCAGGGCTGATTGGCGTCGATTACATCGGTCGCCTCGCGCCCGACGCCGTGGCGAGTGGAGCGATATCGGAGGCCGCCTCCGCGCTCCGCCTCTTGGCGGAGAGTCACCCGAGTCTGGATCCGACTCCCCTCGTCATCTCGGCTTCGCTAATCCCTGCGCGGGGGCCGAGCCGGTCGGTGTCGGCGAACCTCTCGCTCTGGCTCGCGCTGGTAGCCGCTATGACGCTGGTGGTGGCGTGCGCCAATGTCGCCAATCTTCTACTCGCGCGCTCCGTCGCACGCCGCCGCGAGCTGGCGGTTCGCCTTTCGCTCGGCGCGAGTCGCGGCCGTCTCGTCCGACAACACCTTACCGAGAGTACGATGCTCGCCCTCCTCGGCGGAGTGGCAAGCATCGCTGTGGCGGCCGCGGGAATGCATCTGACCCGCCAATTCCAGCTCCCACCTTCCGGTGGTAGCCTGGACGCGCGGCTGCTCGCGTTCGTCCTGATTCTCTCGACGATCACCGGTTGCGTCTTCGGCCTCCTCATAGCCTTCCGATCCGCAGCCGATTCTCCAGTCAAAGGGATCCGCGAAACGAGAGCGTCGTCCACCCTGGGCCGCAGCGGCAGCCGCCGCGCACTGGTCGCGGTGCAGGTCGCCTTGTCGCTGATGTTGCTGATCGGCACCGGGCTGTTCGTGCGCTCGATGCGAGCTGTCGCGAGCATTGATCCCGGAGTCGACATGGATCAGCTCATGGTGTTGACCACCGATCTCTCGCGCTCTGGTTACTCGACCGCCCAGCGAGAGGAGCTCTACGCCGAGATCGCACGACGCGTCAGCTCTCTCCCGGGCGTGGAGCGTACGGCCATGGTGCGTTTCGTACCGCTCAACCTGTCGGCAATGGCCATCCCTTTCGACATTCCCGGTAAGGATATGGCACCGGAGCCCGAGGGGCCATACGTGAATTACGCGGCCCCGGGCTACTTCCAGACCGTGGGTACGCGATTGCTGAGCGGTCGGGACTTCACGGACGCCGACGTCACGGGTGAGCCGGTGGTGATCCTCAACGAGAGGATGGCGCGCTTGGTGTCGTCGAGCGGAAGCGCGATCGGCCAGTGTATTGCGATCGGGAAAGAGCAGGTAGACAGCGGCGGCTGCACGCGCGTCGTGGGTGTGGTGGAGACCCAGCGACGGCGGTACCTGAAGGAACCCGACGTGGCGATGATGTTCCTCCCCCGCGATCGGAATCCGGACGCGATCTCCTGGGGCGGGCCCGCGATGATGATTCGTCTTCGCCCGCACGCCGATCTGCCTGCAACGCAAATCCACGTCGCAGCGCAGTCAGTGCGAGATGATCTTCCCTACGTGAGCGTGCAGCCGCTCGCGAAGCAGGTCGAGCGCGATGTGCGTCCCTTCCGACTCGGCTCCATGCTCTTCTCGCTATTTGGTCTTATTTCCGTGACGCTCGCGGCGGTGGGGCTCTACGGAGTGCTCGCCTTCTTCGTCGCCGAACGCACGCTGGAGATGGGTATACGTCGCTCGCTCGGGGCGAGTGCTCGATCCGTCGTCACGCTGGTGCTGCGGCAGGCCATGGTGCCCGTCACGGCGGGGCTCGTTCTGGGCCTCGTTGCCGCACTCGGCGGCACACGATTCCTTGGCTCGCTACTCTTCGGGGTGAATGCGCGCGATCCGCTCTCCTTCGTGAGCGCGGCTCTACTTCTCGTTGCGGTCGCGACTCTCGCCGCGCTCGTCCCCGCGCGTCGTGCGACGCGCGTCGACCCATCCATCGCGATGCGGGCGGACTGAGGCGGGGTCAGGTCTTTAATGTTGAGCAAGCTCAACATTAAAGACCTGACCCCGTCGTTCACCGTCGTTTACTTCAAACCCTGCATCGATTCGGGCGACTCACCAGCCGGTAGAATCCTGCGTCGCTCACCGGCCGGTACCCGATCTTCTGGTATATCGAGTTCGATACGGGGTTCGAAAGATCGGTGTACAGACAGCAGAACTCGTTGCCTTCGTCCAGCAGGCGCTGGCTCAGCGCGGCCACGCACGCCGACGCGTAACCGCGGCCGCGCGACTCGGGCGGCGTGTACACGAAGTTCACCCGCACGCCGCGCGGCGTCTTCCCCGCCCAGGCGGCCATCGTTCGTGGCTCGCCGTCGTCCCACACGAAGATCTGGCCGCGCCTCAGCCGCTCGGCCACGAGTGCTTCCGAGTCGCCGACCTCGCGCACCTCCATCAGGAAGCCCGATATCCAGCCGGCCAGCAACGCCGCCTCGGTTGCGCGCGCCCGGCGCAGCTCGCCCGGAGGCGGCGACGCGGGCGCAACCACCTCGCGCAGCTCGAAGATCCGCTGGCTCACCGTGCGCTTCGTGCGTGCTCCACGAAGCACCGCCAGCTCGTCCGCGAAGATGCGCGCGCTCGGCTCGGGGCCGAGCACGCCGAGTAGCGTGGGCGCCACCGACTGCACGTCCGCCGCGAGCACGGCGAGTGCATCGTTGCGGGTCGCGCGCGTGATCCCGAGCTTCGTGCGCAGCGTACGTAGAGCGGCCACGCAGATGTCGTCCTCGTCGCGGACCACTGCCAGGTATGGTGTGACCGCGAGTCCCGAGTCGTCGACCACGAGCTCGCGCGCGATGCCGAGTATCAGTGAGTTCTCCACCTCGGCGCGGAGGAGAAATGGCTCGGCGACGGCGAGGAACTCGCGAGCGGTGGGGTAACGAGTGACATCCATCGTAATCGGCGGGGTCAGGTCTGGAATCGTGAATCGATGCGGCCGCTGCGCAGCGGCCGCATC
>DATCXR010000024.1:0-7404 GCA_036565685.1 Gemmatimonadaceae bacterium | reverse complement strand
GGCTGCGCCAGCCTCGCTCGCGCGCGCCGGTCGGCGGGACCCGAGCCGACGTACGCCTCCGCGATGGGATGGAGGCGTTTATCCTCGGCGGTGAGAAAGATGCGGCACCACTCGGCGAGCAGCGGGATCGCGCACTTCGCGATCCTGTCGAGCGTGTCCGTGTAGTCGAGCGACGATGCGAGAATATTGCTCGCTTCGGCCAGGAGCTGCTGGAGCCTCGCCGAGCGGGTACGCTCGGTTACATCACGGAAACTCCACACACGCCCTGCGATCTGACCTTCCACCCGGTGGGGGCGCGAGTAGCGCTCGAAGATCCGCCCCCCGGTGAGCTCGAGCACGTCGAAGCTCTCCGCATGCGGCGTGGCGTACAGCTCCCGCACCTTGGCCAGGAACTTCTCCGGATCTCGTAGCTGGTGGAGCACGAGCGAGAGGCACTCTGCATCGTTCCTGTCGGCCGCCACCTCTTCAGGGATCCCCCACATCTCGACGAACTGGTGGTTGTAGGCGGCGATGTGTCCCGTGGTATCGACCACGAGAAGCCCGTCGGTAGTCGACTCCAGCGTCGCCCGGTGCAACGCGAGCAATCGCGTGAGCCGCTCCTCGGCCCGCTCACGCTCGGCGAGCTCTCGAACGACAGCGCGATGCAGACTGCAGTTCTCGATGGTGAGCACGGCCAGCCGGGCGAATTCGACCAGGTGGGCGAGGTCAGCATCCTCGTAGCACGGCCGATGTGCATCCGTGAAGAGGCTGACCGCGCCGATCACGCGGTCGCGCGCGATGAGCGGCACGGCGATCATCGATACGGGCGCCAGCGCGCGGACGAGCTGCACGATGCGCTCGTCGCGGAGCTCGGCACGCAGCAGCGTATCCGTCACCTCACGCAGGAGCACCGGGCGCGGTGGATCCAGCAGGCCCGAGAGAAAGGGGTGCCCCGGCTCGAGCCGGTAGCGCGCGACGATCTCGTGCAGCAGCTCGTTCCGCACCGGATCGGCGTGCGCCACGGCCACCTCGAGGAGCTGATTCTCCTCGTTCAGGACGTGCGCGATGCACCAGTCCGCGAGCTGCGGCACCAGGAGGCAGAGAACGTTGTCGACGGTCTTCCGGAAGTCGAGCGAGGATGCCAGGACATGCGCCGCGTGCGTCATGAACGCGGCCCAGCGCTGCTCGGAGTCCGCGGCCTGCGGGCTTCGGCGATCCACGGGCTGCCCGGACGCACGAATCGTCGGCTCGGGATCGAACCTCTCGGCCATTGCGAATCTCCACGGCGCCTGCGCGCACGTCGCGGCGGGACGACGGAGTGGGGGTATCGCCCCGCCCGCCAGGCGCCCTCGGCACCAATGGAGAGCCGCGCGCGCAAGGTTCATTCCGACGAAGCGCTCGATCAGGCGCTGTGGGGAGGCGATCTCGGCGGATGGCGCACGTCGCCGGTATCAGCGCGGGCGATGAACGGGCCGCGCTGGCCGGAGCCCACTACACGACGCTCGACCTCAGCGCGCACTCATTGGCCGCACGGGAAGCGGTACGTTACAGACGTTGATGTGTCCGGTCGGTTGGACGAACCACGCCTCACGCCGAAAGCGCCGCGATGCGATCACCTTCTGGAACGTGCTGCTCTCCGTGCGCAGCGCTTCCAGCGGCGTGCGCTCGCCGGCCGGCAGCTCTGCCGCCAACCGGATGCTCGTGACGGGCGTCCGCTCGGCGGCCGTGGCGTAGAAGCCAAGTGCGCCCGTACCACGCGGCAACGCTGAGAGAAGCTCGATCCCACTTACGACCCGCCCGATCATGGCAACGTTGCGATCGAGGTGGCGCGGCGACTGGCCGATCACCACGTAGAGCTCGCGTCCGCTGCCGTTGTCAGGGGACGATCCGCGAGCCACACCCACCGCTCCGTAACAGTGCAGCATCCACGTCGTACCAGCGCTGTCGCGCCCCGCGGGGAAGCCGTTCGTGAAGCCCGTGAAGGGTGCGTAGCTGTCGGGATCAGGGAGCGGCGTGAAGGGGAGCGATCCGGCGGCGCGGTCGTACTCGGCCACGTCGATCGTGTCGACAGCGGCGCCGTGTGGATGAGCGGTGGAGTCGGACCACCCCCACTGCGCGACGTAGTCGTCCTGCACGCGCACGATCGCGGCGCCGTCCCAGTAGTGCGCACGCGCGAGCGCACGGACGTTGGCCACGTGCCGCGGCGAGAAGTCGGGAGAGAGCTCGATGATGACCCGACCGCCGGGGAGCTGGACGTACAGCGTGTTGTCCGGATCGAGCGGGCGCCAGTCGGCCGCGGGAGATCCGGCGAGAATCTCGCCGAGTGATGGGGTCTGCGCGCCGACCGACGCGGCGCCCCACGGCAACATGGTAAGGATGGCAAGGAGTACGAGCGCGGTGCCGGATCGCATGAGACGCTGACTCGATGACTAGTCCACTACCAACCGCGCATCCACGAGACGGGCGATCGCGCCGAGCGTGGTCTGCGCGGCGTTGAAGCCGAGCTTGAAATCGGCGTCGGTGTAGGCGACGTAGAGATCCGTCGGCCGGTGCCAGTGTGGATTGGCGCCACGTCCCGTCTCGTACAGCCGGCGGTTTTCGCGCATGCTCACCGCGGCCACCAGGTCCATGAATGGCGACGAGTCGGTGTTGCTCATCGCGTTGCTCATCGCCGCGGGGAAATCAGTAGCGAAGAGCCGGTTGGAGTCGAGCAGGAGAAGCGCCAGCTGCGCCGACTCCGACGCCTTCGCGGAGGCGAGCTGGAACTCGACGTCCACATCAGCGTCCCAGGCCTGCTGCCAGCCCACCGGGTTCCCGTGGTCCCACATCATCATGTCGTGCTGGATCATCCCCAGCCACTTCGGCTCCGGATACTTGCCGGATCCGCGCGGCTCCTCGATCCCCTGCAGCTTCGCTCTCTGCTCCACGTAGGCGCGAGCGCCGTTCAGCCCAGTCTCCTCGTTGTTCCAGAGCGCGAAGCGCACCGACCTCGTGGTCGTCACGTCGGCTGCAGAGAGCACCCGAGCGATCTCCATCACCAGCGCGGTGCCCGAGGCGTCGTCGTTGACCGCCTCGCCGCCGCCACGACCATCCATGTGGCCGCTGATGATGTACATCTCGCCGGGAACGGTGCTCCCCACCTTGGTGGCGTAGACTTCCTCGCGCGGCTCGGCTGCACCGCCGCCCCGCGGCACGTAGTCGTACTTGATCCGCTCCGTGGTGTACCCCCAGCTGCGCAGCTGCGCTTCGATCCAGTCGACCGCTTTCGCGTTTCGCTCGGTACCCTGCTCGCGGTCGCCGAACTGCGCGAGTCCCTTGATCAGCGCCTTGTAGCTGTCGAAATCCAGCCGGGTCGTGATCTGCTGGATCGCGCTGTCCGTGGCCGTCATGGGCACGCCACCGAACACGCCTCTCGGGATCGGCCGCGGCACACCTGCCTGTCTCCCGCCTGCGGCTCCGCGGCGCCCCGACGGCTGCGTACTCCCTTGCTGCGCGCCGGCGGGGAGCGCGACGATCGCGAGCAACGAGACCGCGCACGCGGCGAGCGTCAGCCGTCGCACTTTCCCGGCGCGGCACAGTGCCGTACGGTCAGCCATCTCGCGTGCTGATCCTGAAGAATCCGCGGTCACGATCAGCCACCGATGTTGGGATTATTGAGCTTCTCCTGATCGGGGAGCGGCATGCACGTCATCGTCCCCCACGGCTGCCCCTTGTGGTTCACGCCTGTGGGGAACGGGATGCCGAGTCTGAGCATGTCGCCCAGCCGTTGCCCTTCGCTGAAGAGCTGGCGGCGGCGCTCCTCGATCACCAGCGCCATCGGATCTGCCGCTTCCTCGGCGGTCACGTCCGGTATCCCCTGGCTGGCCCGCAGACGGTTGATCGCATCGATCCTCTCAGCGGGTCGAGCCTCCGCGATGATGAGTTGCGCCTCGGCCCACGAAGCCATCGGAATCGGCGAATCTGCGGTCGGATACTTGTTCTCGAGCATCTGATCCGTCACCCCGTCGTTCCCCTTCGCCTGCGCGTCGGTGAAGGAGATGCGCGGATCTGGAGCGCCGCCAGCCATCAAGCCAGTGTTCTTGGTCGTCTCCACCGAGATGTAGAAGTTGCGGCGATTCAGGTTGTAGATGCGGTTCTCCCTCCGCGCATCGGTCGTAGAGTACTCGGCGTTCCAGACGTAGCCCTCCGGGATCTCGTCGGCATCGGATGCCGCTCCCTCGAGATTTCCGAGGTCGAGCCGTGTCCGCGCGCGGCCCGCTACGGCCAGCAGACGCAGGTCGGCCAGCCCCGCCGTCTCGGCGTGTCCGATAGCTTCGGTGAACTTCGTCTCGGCGATCGCCAGAACCTCCGGCGGCATCATGAGCGGCCCCTGGTCGATGGCCATCTCGCAGTAGCCTTCGCCCAGCAGCACGTAGGAGAATCCGGTGTAGGCCGAGAGATAGGCCAGCTTCTCTTCCCTGTCCGGCACATCCTCCGCGGGGAAGGCGTCGATGCGCCGTGCCGCGTCCTCCGCCTGGTAGCGCGCCTGCTGGAGCGGGGTGTAGGCGCCCAGAGTGGTAGCGTTGCGGTTACCGGGGCAGCTTCCGGTGATCGTCTTCAGCTCGATGCCGCGCCATCCCCAGCCATTGATGTTGAGCCAGCTCGACGAGTTCACGTATTCGTTCGCCATGATGCCGGCAGTAACGACGTACTGCGTGTAGGCGCACTCGAACTGTCCCAGCGCGCTGTTCACGAGTGTCTGCACGAGAGCCGGGTTATCGAGGTCCGACTCGGCGACGCGCCCCGGATTCGTGACGTCGAGCAACCCGTCGCAGGCGGCGAGACCGAAGCAGAGGATGCCCATTGCGGCGCTCACGTACCGCCGTGCCCGCGAATGGATCGACGTGACGCCCGCCGAACTTCCGACTGCGCGATGCTTGTTGGTGACCATTCGTCTCTCCTCAGAAGTTCAGGCGCAGCGTCACGATGGCGCTCGCGGTTGGCGGCATCACGGTCTGGTATCCGACGGAGGCCTGGCCGTTACCACGGACCTCGGGATCCCAGACGAGCATGTTGGCGAGTGGCTCGCGAATGTGGCCATCGCGCGGCGTGTTCCAGCCGTGCTGCGCCGTCCAGAGCATTGCCACGTTGCGCATGCCGAAGCTGAGTGAGCCGCGCTGCGCGCCGATCCTCCCGACGATCCGCGGCGGCAGGTTGTAGCTCGCCGAGATCTCGCGGAGGCGAAGGAAGCCGGCCTCGTAGATGCCCGTGCGATCGTTCTCGTAGATGCGCGTGGCCGACAGGATCGGATTGTTCTTTAGCAGAACGGCTTCGGTCGTCGACTGGTTGTGGGTGGCGCGGATCTCGGTGTCGTCCTGCTTGTGACCACCATTCCCCTCGACACGCACGGAGAGCTGCAGGTCGCGGAACAGGGTGAAGGTGTTGCTGACGCCGAACTGCCACGTCGGTTGCGAGTGGCCCAGATAGACTTGCGGAGCGTCCGCGCACGGGACCGGCGCGCCACCGGGCTCGATGCCGCGCGGGCCGCTTCCGCCATCACACATGGCGTTGACGATGGTGCCGGTCTCGTCGAACTCGGCGGACAGGACACGGCGCATGAAGAAGTCGGCGATCGAGTACCCCTCGCGGTGATATCCCTGCGTGCCGACGCTGATGAAATCCAGCCCGCCCAGATCCTTGATCTCGTTGCGCATCGTGGAGAACTGCGTACTCACATCCCACGCGAACCTCGGGCGGTTCATGAGGCGCGCCGTCACACCGAGCTCGTTGCCCCACGCCTCGAGCAGGCCGATGTTGACGATCTGCGAGCCGGTGAAGCCGGAGGACGGAGACAACGGGCGGTTGACGATCGCGTCCTTCACCGAACGCTGGTAGCGCGTGAACTCCACCGTCAGTCGGCCATCGAACAGCGCGGCGTCGAAACCGAGCTCGAGCTCCTCGCCGCGCTCGGGCTTGAGATCCGGGTTTCCGTAGGCAGATGGTGTGATGCCCGGCTCGTCGTGGTAGCCAACGACCGGGTCGTAGAGCCGGGCCGCCGCGAAGGTAGCCGGCTGCTGTCCCGCCGCGCCCCACGCCGTGCGGAGGCGGAACTCGTTCACGAAGCCGACATTCCAGAATGGCTCCTCGCTCATCACCCAGGTGCCGCTGAACTTCGGGTAGTAGGCTGCCTTGAACGACTCGCCGAAGGCGCTGTTGGCGTCGGCGCGGATGGCGCCGGTCACGAAGACGCGGTTGCGCCACCCCACCTGCTGTTGGAAGTAGACGCCGGCGGTGATGTTCTCCACGAAGTCCTCGCCGGCATCGTGCACCGAGCCGCCCGACACGGTCGTGATGGGAATGGCCGGGAACTCCTGACCACTGGCGTCGATGAACGACGACGTGCTCTTGTAGTACTGGAAGCCTATGGAGGGAGTGAAGACGTAGTCGCTTGCGTCGAACGTCGCGCTCCCGGAGTAGTCGAGCGTGAGGAACCGGCGCTCGCCGCGGTCCACGTCCTTGCTACCCAGTCCGAGCGCACCGTAGAAGTGATCGGCGCCCTCCGGCTGCTTCGGGTAGAGCGTGGAGCCCACCTCCGAGTTCATGTCGACGCCGGCCACCAGGCGGTGCGTCATCCACGTGAACGGCTGGTAGCGGAGCTGGATGTTCGTCGTCGAGCGGTTGTTGTCCGAACGGCTCTCCACCTCGCGCCACTCCTCCGGCGGAGCCGCGGTCCAGCCGCGGCGCCCGTCGGTGAGGTAGCGCGGATTGGACCAGATAAGGTTGCTGAACGGATCCGTGTCGATGGAGCCCTGAGCGAGCCGGGTCTTCCCTTCGATGTAGGAGGTACCGACGGTGACCTTCAGCTCGTCGGCCAGCGCCAGCTCCATGTTCGCGCGGAGTCCGAGCTTCCTGTCCCAGTTCCAATCCACCACGCCTGTGTCATCGTTGCCCGAGACCGAGGCGAAGTACCGAACCGCGTCGGTGCCGCCCCTGATGCTGGCGTTGAATCCCTGGAGCGCGCCGTTGCCGAAGATCGGGCCGTTCCCCTCGTTGATCTCGTGCTGGTAGACGTTGAAGCCGATGAGCTGGCCCGGGTTGTCGGGGTCGGGCATGTAGCGCATCCCGGTACGGCCTTCCGGATTCCAGAGCCAGTTGGAGCCGCGCCGGAGGCTCACGTCGAACTGCGGATGCCCGGCCTTGCCACGCTTGGTGATGATCTGGATCACGCCGTTGGACGCCTCGGTGCCGTAAAGCGTGGCGGCGGCCGGGCCCTTGATGATCTCGATGCTCTCGATGTCGGCTGGATTGATGTCGTTCAACCGGCTGACGTTCGCGCCACCGCGCTGCGAGGGCCCGCGATGCGCATCGCTGTCCATGCGCACGCCATCTATGTAGATGATCGGTTCGTTGGTGAGCGAGAGGCTGCTGCTCCCGCGGATGCGCACC
>DATCXR010000010.1:0-13564 GCA_036565685.1 Gemmatimonadaceae bacterium | reverse complement strand
CGGTGCTGGGAACCGTCGCGAAGAACGTCTTCGACCGTCGTGCGGTCGGTGAAGCCGAGCACGTAGTCGAAGTGGCGGGCCGCGTCCTCCGGGTAGCAGCGCGCGTGGGGACCGCCGAGCACCGTGATGGCTCCCCGCTGGCGGTGCATGTTGCTCACCGCGTACGCCAGGTGCGCAGCCTGCGTGAAGGCGCCGATGAAGAGGACATCGGTGTCCGCGCTTATCTCCTCGGCCAGATTCTCGAAGCCGGTATAGCAGACGAAATTGACCTGGTGCCCCGCCTCCTCGCACCAGACGGCGACCGCCTGGGGCATGATGCTGGCGAGGTTGGCGTTCATGAGGCGCGCGTAGAGCGCGCGGGTGGGCCGTTCGTTGGTGAGGTCTAGGACCGTGACGCGCAGTCGACGCGGCATAGGCTGGATGTCTCCCCGCTCGATCTCGAGCGAATGGGGCGCGGATCCAGTGCGTCGTTGCAAATCGGCGGCCGTCGGCGCCGGCGCACCAAACTCATCTTTGACGGAGGGAAGTGAAGGGCCGGCCGTCAGTACGGCCGGCCCGTCAGATGGAACATAGGTAACTGCCCGGCGCCCGGATAGGGCACGGCGTCGCTACCTGTCGGCCGACGCCCGCTTCACCTCGCCCTTGAGCCACCGCGCCAGGAAGTCATTGCTCACGTGCTGGATGAGGCGGTAGCTGTCGAAGTTGTACGCCGCCCCGTGCCTGCCCGGTGGGTAGATGCGCAGCTCCACATCCTTCCCCGCGTTGGTGAACGCGGTGAGCAGCTGCATGGTGTTCTGCGGGTGGACGTTGTCATCCATCATCGAGTGGATCATGAGCAGGCGCCCATCGAGCTTCGCGGCGTTCTCCACGGCCGAGCTCTGCTCGTAGCCGCTCAGGTTGTCGCCGAGGAGACCCATATAGCGCTCGGTGTAGATCGTGTCGTAGAGCCGCCAGTCGGCCACCGCGGAGTTGGCGATCCCGACGCCGAAGATCTCGGGATACATCTCCATCGTGTACACCGTGCTGTAGCCGCCGTAGCTGGTACCCATGATGGCGATCTTGCCGGCATCCACGTACGGCAGCTTGGCGAGGTAGCGCGCGGTCTCGGCGAAGTCATGACTCTCCCACTTGCCGAGCTGCTTGTAGACGGCCTTCTGGAAGGCGCTCCCGTAGTTGTTGGTGCCGCGGTTGTTGACGCCCACTACTATGTAACCCTGCTGCGCGAGCCACTGCGTCCAGCCGCTGATGTCGAACTGGTCGTACACCTGCTGCGAGCCGGGACCGCCGTACACGGCAAAGATCACGGGATACTTGCGCGTGGAGTCGAAGGGAACCGGCCGCACCATGGATGCGTCGATGTGCACGGAATCCGAGCTGGTGAAACCGAAGATCACCGGCGGCGAGTAGACGTGCCCCACCAGCCACTGCTTCACGCTCGCGTTATCCTCGAGGTTCCGGATCATCCGGCTCCCCGTGGCCCAGAGCTCCACCTGGGTGGGCTGCGCGGTGGACGACCAGCTGTCGATGTAGTAGCGCGTGTTGGGCGCCATGTTTATCGAGTGCGTCCCCGCGGTGGTGGTGATGCGGCGCTGAGCGCTCCCGTCGAAGCGAATCGAGTAGAGCTGGCGCTGGAGCGGGGAGATCTGCGTCGAGCTGTAATAGATAGTCTGGCTCTTCGGATCCGTCCCCTCGATGCGAGTGACGCTCCACTTACCCTTGGTCACCTGGTTGATGAGCTTCCCCGAGTAGTCGTAGCGATAGATGTGCTGCCACCCGTCGCTGTCGGAGATCCAGAAGAATTCGTGCGACCCTTCGGGGAAGGACATCATGTCCTGGATTCCCGCGTAGAAGTCGAAGACGTCGATCCAGGCGTCCGACTTCTGGGTCATGACGAGCCGCTTTCCGCCGCTGTGGACATCGAAGAAGAAGAGCTTCATCTCGTTCTGCGGGCGGTTTAGCGTGAGCACCGCGATCGTATCGGGCCTGCTCGTCCAGTAGATGCGCGGGATGTAGAACTCGCCTCGCTCGCCCGTGTCGAGCCAGGTGCGCTGGCCGCTCTTCACGTCCACCACGCCGATGCGTACGGTGGCGTTGGAGTCGCCGGGCTGCGGAATCTTTATGTGCTCCCAGTCGGGGTGGTGGCCCGAGTAGTCGGTGAGCTGCACCACCGGCTCGGCGCTGTCGTTGGTCTGCCAGAAGGCGATGAAGCGGCTGTCGGGCGACCAGTTCCAGGCCTGTGGGAGCCCGAACTCCTCCTCGTATACCCAGTCGAAGTGACCGTTGTAGACGTGCTCGGTGGCGTCGTTGGTGAGACGTTTTTCCTGATGCGTGGCGAGGGATTGGACGAACATGTCACCGCCCCGCTCGTAACCCAGCATCGAGCCATCGGGCGAGAGCTCCGCGGTGCGCGCGCCGTGCGCCGCGAGCTGCAGCGAGCGGTCGTTCAGCGAGTAGACATAGTAGTCGGCCGTCCCCGAGTTCCTGTAGATGCTCTTGAAGTTCGTCTGGAAGACGAGGTGCTTCGAGTCATGAGCCCACTGGAAGGAGCGATAGGTGAACGGCTCGTTGTTCCCGGGGAAGGTGAGCCCCCGCGCGCTGAATAGTAGCGTGTCGCGCCCCGTGGCCGGATCGAGCGCCCGGATGGTCTCCTCGCCGGTGTTGGGGTCGGTGTCCGTGTAGGAGAAGCGCGCGCCGCCGTCTATCCAGTTCACGTCCTGGGGCCCCGAGCCGCCCGCCAGGTACCGGGTCGCTACGATGGCGCTGTCGAGGTTGGCGAAGCGCTGCTTCTGCTGGGCGGTTCCGGTGACGGGGAGAGTGAAAGTCGCCAGCGACAGGATGGCGGTCGCGACACGCAGGCGCATTGAGTCGATCTCCGGTTCGGTGTATGCGCGGAATCTACCGCCGGGAAAATCAAAAGAAGACCCCGAGCGACATTCGCTGCCGCTCGGGGTTCCTCGTGTATGCTCCGGCCCGTGGAGGGCCGAAGCGTCTCCGGCCTGCGGTGCCTTACGGCTTCAGCGGGCTACGGCTCGTGTCGGGGAGCGTAGTCGTGGGCGGAGTGTTGGGCGTCGACGGCATCGTCGACGGCACCGAGTCACGCGTCATGGACGTGGTGTCGTGCTGGAACATGGTCGTGTCGCGCGGCATGGAGCTGGTGTCCGGCACCGTGGTGGTGTCGTGCATCATCGTCGTGTCGTGCACCGCGCTCGAGTCGTACGGTACGGTCGAGGTGTCACTCTGCAGCGCGCCGGAATCCGTCTGGAACGTGGTGTCCGACTTCATCGTGGTATCGGTGGTGTCGCTGTAGGCCGAGCTGGAAGTCGTGTCGCTGCTCACCGTATCACTGCTGATCGTGTCGCTCATCGCGTTGCCACTCTGAGTGCTGTCCACGGTGAATGAGAGTCCGAGTGCCTTCAGGACGTCATTGACGTCGGTGCCCTCGATGTTCTTCGACTCGCGTATGCACTGGATGCCTTCGCGGGTCGCATCGGTTATCGTGCCGGTAACCTCGCCGGCGTGACAGCCGTTGTCGTTGATCGCCTTCTGCAGCTCTTTCACCTGGTCGGTGGTCAGACCGAGGTTGGCGCTCGGTGCGGCCAGACTCCCTTCGGACGTCGTGGTGTACGTCGTGTCGCGCATGGTGCTGTCGCGCATCGTCGTATCGCTCGTGGTCTGCTGTGCCACGACGAGCGATGGGATCAGCGCCAGCGCGCTGATGGCCGTGAGCTTGAATCTCATCATTTGCCTCCTGTTCTTCGCGGATCTGCGGCGGATCAATTCCGCTGCGGGGCAGCGGGGTACGTCGGCAGGACAGGTGCAAAGTCCGCACCTATCTACGCTGCGGCATCGAATTACTGACGAGGTTTTCGTACGACACCGATGATCGCGCAGAGGGTGTGATCGACGTCACGAATACGCGTGGATGTCGGTCACCAATCGGGTAGTGAGACATCGAACTATCCGGGAGGTCGCTCACGGGGAGCGCTGGCCGGTGGCGAATCGTACGGCCGGTTCCCGGCGATGTACGGTTCTTGCCGCGACTACGCCCAACTGCCGCGCACCCTCCGGGCGCGCGGAGACTTACAAACGGAACGGAGGACGGTGATGGCCATGATGACATTCTCCTGCACTCATACTCGGTTGGGCAGCGCGGCGCTCGCCCTGGCAGTCGCTGCCTCGCTCGGCGCGTGCTCATCGCGCAGCGACAACACTCTGGCGAACGCCGACAGCGCGGCGAGCGGTGCCGCCAACGAGGTTGGCTCCGCGATCGACACGGCCGCCGCGGCGGGAGCCGTAGCGACGGACACGGTCTCGAACCGCGTCGGCTCGGCGTTGAACGGTGACTGGACCGATGCCGACATCGTCGCCTACCTCGTGGCCGCCGACTCCGCCGAGATTGCCGCTGGCAAGCTTGCCAGTACGAAGGCCACCAACGCGTCGGTGAAGTCGTTCGCCAGGAAGATGGTCAGCGACCACTCGAAAATGCTCGATGAGGCGACGCAGCTCGCGAAGAAGCAGAGCGTCGCCTACGCCACGGCGAGCAACGATGACATCGGCGACCTGCGCAGCGACGGCAAGGACGCGCTCCAGGATCTGACCGACAAGGCCGCGGGCGGCGACTGGGACAAGGATTACGTGGACAAGCAGGTCGACGCGCACCAGAAGGTGATCGACCACGTCACCGACTTCGCGCAGAACGCGAAGGACCCGCAGCTCGTCACCATGTTGAAGCAGGCGCTCCCGAAGCTCCAGGGCCACCTGCAAGCCGCGAAGGCGCTGCAGGACCAGAATCTTTCGAACTGAGGGGAAGAGAAGAGACAGCAGAAAGCAGTGAAGTGCTAGAGGGTTCAGGGTTCAGGGTGCAGGGTTCAGGAACTGCCTCGGCTTAGAGATCTCGATCGCCGGGTAGTACCTGAACCCTGAACCCTGCCCCCTGAACCCTCAGGTTTTCACCGCTTTCTCCCCCTCCTCGCGCCTTCCTCGAAAAAGAGCGACGGCGCGGCATCGGCGCCCATCTCGTGGACTACGTGGTCGAGGATGCGGGCGAGGGCGCGACGGTCGCGGGAGGGGAGCTCGCGGAGAGCGCTGATCAGGCGGAGCTGCGCTATGTCGGGTGACGAGCGGAGGAGGGATCGGCCGGACGGCGTCAACGAGAGGACTATGCGCCTCGCGTCGGCGCTCGAGCGCGTACGCGAGACGTAGCGCTTTCGAACGAGTCGCTCGACCACGGTCGAAACGGAGCTCTGGTGCGTGAAGGTCCGCGCGGCGAGCTCGTTGAGCGAGTCGGCGGGTGTCTCCGACAGAGCGTGGAGGACGAAGAGCTGAGCGCCGCTGATGCCGAGCCGGCGTTCGGCCGCGCGGGTGGATATGCGCAGCGCCTGCACGATGCGCCGGATCGCGTCGAGTGCCGCGGAAAGATCGTCGGATGAGCGCGCGGCGCGTGAGCGCGTGGTGGGACCTCTGCCCGTCTTGCGTGGTGCCATGTCTGGATGCGATCGGAGGGAAAAGGTCGGCGATGGAACGGCCGGTCGCCGAAATATGTCGGACTGCGCACCTCACTACAAACAGATCGAAGGGAGAAACCGCTGCGTGCTCAGTGTACGTCGGTCCACTCGATGCCGCGCTCGGGATTCTCTTTCAGCTTCCCACGTATGCCGAGCGCGGTCCCCGCAACCTCGCGTGCGAGCGGCCACCCCAGCTCCTCCACCTTGCCGTCGCTCTCGAGACGGAAGGCATCGCCGAGGTGATACTTGGCGATGAGGAGCGACGCGCACACCGCGAGATCGTATGGGAGGAGCGCCGTGTCGCACCTCGCATGCGCGCGTGCGTCCGTGAGAGCCGCGCCTCCATCGGTGCGAGCATCCTGCGCGAAGATGAATGGATCGGCGGCGCCGTTGCGCGAAGCGTCGCCATTGAAGGCCACGCGTGCCGGCGCTACCAGCGGGTCGCCGGTGCCGTCGGGACCGCGGAGCGCGACGGGCTCCACACCCGCCTCGCGCCACGTCGGATTGGTCGAGGTGACCTGGAAGAGCTGCAGCGCGATGGAAATGTCGTTACGGACGCGGGCCCACGATGGGCCCGCGATCACGGCGGGCCTCTCCCAGCGATGCGAGTATGTCACGTGTCCGAGCGGTGAAGGTGTAGTGCAGCACGTGTGGCAAGGATAATATGCGAATCGACGGCAGGTGCCAGCGCGGAGCGCCAAACCCCTGGCTCGGGAGGCGCACCTTTCGTTATCTTCTCTTTCCGTGGGCACTCGCCGGCAGGAGGGCCGGTCGCGCTCGAACTCATCAGGACGAGGCATCTCTCAATGGCTAACCACCGCAGGCACGGGCTGCTGCTCGCGATATGCTGGCTGCTCTCGGCGGCACTCTTCGTGTTCCTCTTCGTCACCTACCACAACACGAAGGCGTCGTATCAGATGTCTTTCCCGGGAATGCCACTGTATGGCGCCATGACCTGGTGGTTCTTCTTCACGATTCCCGTGATCGGCTGGACCTGGGGCTACTTCAACGACCTCAAGGAGCCGCAGGAGCTCGAGCCGCGTTACGATCCCAGGCACGACGGGCACGCTCAGAGGTAGGCTCCGCACCAGGGCTCCGCACCAGGGCTCCGCACCAGGGCTCCGCACCGCGAGTCATGGACCTCGAGGGGGACGATGCACCACGCATCGTCCCCCTCTTTCGTTCAGCCGTCCTTGCGTCGACTCCTTCATTGCCCCATTTTGGCGACAAAACAGTATACCAAAAGAGGTCCGGAGACATGGCGAGATCGTTGATGGCGCGGACGATGGCGGTGGCGGCGGGAGTCGCCCTGGCCGCGGCGGGGGTGGGAGCGCAGGCGCCCAAGGCGGTGAGTGGAGGGGCGCTGGCGGAGAGGGTAAAGAGCATCATCGAGAGACCGGAGTTCCGGCACTCGACCTGGGGGGTCGAGTTCTACTCGCTGGATTCGGGGAAGACCGTATACTCGATCAACGGCGACAAGCTCTTCGTGCCGGGGTCCACCACCAAGCTGCTCACCATGGGGAGCGCCCTCGGCCTGCTCGGCGCCGACTACCGCTTTCACACTCGCGTCTATCGCACCGGGCCGATCAGGAGCGACGGGACGCTCGACGGCGATCTGGTGCTTGTGGCGAGCGGCGACGCGAATCTGTCGGGGCGCATCCGGAAAGACGGCACGCTCGCCTTCGAGAACGAGGACCACTCGTACGACGGAAGCCCGGACACGAAGGCGGTGCCGGGTGACCCGCTGCTCGTCATCCGCGACATCGCGGCGCAGGTACGCGCGCGCGGAATCACGAGTATCGGCGGCCGCGTGCTCGTGGACGCCACGCTCTTCCCCGAGGGCGAGCGCGAGCTTGGCACCGGCGTGGTGATCTCACCGATCATCGTGAACGACAACCTCGTGGACGTCACCATCACGCCGGGCGCTCAGCCGGGTGAGCCGGTCTCGATCGATGTTTCCCCGGCCACCACGTACGTGCGCTTCGTGAGCCAGGCCACCACGGCGAGCGCGGACTCGCAACCGCACATCCGCTGGTCGAACGATGTCACGAATCCGGATGGCTCGCACACGGTCACGGTCACCGGAACGATGCCCGCGGGAAAGCCCGCGGCTCTCTTCAGTTACGCGGTCCCCGAGCCGAGCCGCTTCGCGCAGGTGGCGCTGGTTATGGCGCTGGATGAGAAGGGCGTGCGCGCCGCGCTCCCGCCGCCCGCGGAGAAGCCGGACTTCGAGGCGCTCGCTCCATCCTACGCCGATGCCAACCTGGTCGCCGAGCATGTTTCGCCCCCGCTCTCCGAGGAGGTGAAGGTGACGCTCAAGGTGAGCCAGAACCTGCACGCCAGCGCGATGCCCTACGTGCTCGGCGCCATCCTCGCCCACGACGGCTCGCCGCGCGCTGGCTTCGAGAAGGAGCGCGAGTTCCTGAAGGACACGCTGGGACTCGACATCTCCGGCGCATCGCAGGGCGACGGGGCCGGAGGGTCGGCGCACTTCACGCCGTCATTCATGGTCCGCTTCCTCGCCGGCATGGCAAAGCGCCCCGATTTCCAGAAGTACTTCGACGCGCTCCCGGTGCTCGGGCGCGACGGCACCCTCTGGAACATCCAGACCGGCTCGCCCGCTGCGGGACACGTGCACGCGAAGACCGGCACGTACGTGGAGGAAGACCTCCTCGACAACGGCCTGATCGTGGACGGGAAGGGGCTCGCGGGCTACATGACCACTGCCGACGGGCGCAAGCTCGCCTTCGCGATCTACGCGAACAACGTCCCGGTTTCGCTCGACCCGGATGCGATCACGAAGATCGTCGGCCAGGCCGTAGGCGAGGTGGCCGCAGCCGGGTACGAGGTGCGGCCGTGAGGAGGTCGGCACGATGAAGGACGGTATCGCGCTTACTCGATTCGACACGTGACATCGTCATCCCGGCGAAAGCGGCGACCAATCGACGCTCATCCCCGCGGAAGCGGGGATCCATATTGCTCAACCGAACATGGATCCCCGCTTCCGCGGGGATGACGGTTATCCTCACCGCCAGCGGAAGAGCTTCAGCGCCACCACGAAGCAGACCACCAGCCACGCCAGCGCGATCGCGATCTCGCCCGATACCGACGCCAGGCTGGCGCCCTGCAACATGTTCGCGCGGAGCGCGTCGTTCACCGCGGTGAGCGGGAGCGCCTGGATGAACGGCTGCATCGTCTTCGGGAAGTTGGCGGCCGAGAAGAAGACACCCGAGAAGACCCACATGGGCATCATTACCAGGTTCATGAGTCCCGAGGCGCCCTCGACGGTCTTCGCGCGAGAGGCGATGAGCAGACCCATCGCTCCGAAGGAAAGAGCGCCGACCAGACAGATCAGCGCGAGCGACGCGAGCGATCCGCGCATGGGGACGCCGAACACGAGCACGCCGAAACCGAGGAGCGTGATCACCTCGAACATCAGCCAGGTGAGACGCGAGAGCAGGAACGACAGAAGGAACTGTGCGCGCGGCATCGGCGTGGCGATGAGTCGCTTGAGCAGCTTCTTCCGCCTCGCATCGACTATCGCGAAGCCGAGTCCCCAGATCCCGCTCCCCATGAGGTTCATCCCGAGGAGGCCGGGGATCACGAAGTCGATGTAGCGCGATCCGCGCTCGCGCACGTGGCTCTCGTTCACGCCCACCGGGTCCTGCCGGCCGGATGCGCGCTGCAACGCGTCGTCGGTGATGAGCCGGGCGGAGAGCGCATCAGAGCGCGTATCGTCGTAGCGATAGGTGACGGAGTCAGCGCCGTGCGGCTGCACGACGATCGCCACCTTTCCGGTTCGCAGAGCGAGGGCCGCGGCGCTGTCATCCAGGAGCTGCACGGCGAGCGAGCTGTCGCGGCCGAGCGCCGCCGCTACGCTGCTCGCGCCGGGCGCGCTCGACACGACGGCGACCTGCTGCTTGCCCGCCGGCCGGTTGCGAAAGGCGACCCCCAGTCCCGCGGCGAGGAGGATCGGGAAGACGAAGACCCAGAACACCGCCTCCGGCTCGCGCACGAACTCCTTGTAGCGGACGAGCGTGAGCTGCACGAGCGAATGGTCGAGCAACCCCCGCTTCCGCGCGGGTGGGCGCGGCGGCGGGGAGGGCGGGGCCTGAGGGACGGGTCTGGTGGTTATCTCAGTCATCGCGGAGATGCCTGCCAGTGAGAGAAACGAACACGTCCTCGAGCGTGGCTGTGCGCGTGCGCAGCTCGTTCATCTCCACGCCCCGCAGCGACAACTCGGCCAGCAGCGCGGGCACCGTCCGGTGCAGCGCATCCACCTCGAGCTGGAAGCCGTCCTTCGATGCGCGTGCCGCGCGCACCCCGTCGAGCGACTCGAGCACGCCGATGTCGAGCGGCATCGAGTTGGCCGTCGCGAACTCCACCATGTGCTCGGCGCCGAGCGACCTGATGAGCTCCTTCGGCGTGCCGAGCGCTATCACCTTTCCGTGATCCATGATGGCGACCCGGTCACAGAGACGCTCCGCCTCGTCCATGTAGTGCGTGGTGAGAAGCGTGGTGCGGCCGGTGGCACGGAACTGATCGATGAGCTCCCATAGCTGTCGCCGCGCCTGCGGGTCGAGTCCGGTGGTGGGCTCGTCGAGGAAGAGGAGCTCGGGATCGCCCACCAGCGCGCAAGCGAGCGCGAGCCGCTGCTTCTGTCCGCCCGAAAGCTGGCCCACGCGGCCTTTGGTCTTCTCACCGAGCTGAACCAGCGCGATCACGTCGTCCACGGCGCGTCCGTGCTGGTAGAAGGATCGAAAGAGCCGGACGGTTTCCATGACCGTGAGCTTGTCGCTCAGCTGCGTCTCCTGAAGCTGAATCCCGAGCCGCTCGCGAAGCTCCTTCGGGTTCTCCTTCCACGTCCGGCCGAGCACACGCACCTCGCCGCTATCCGGTGCCGTGAGCCCTTCGCAGATCTCGATAGTGGTGGTCTTCCCCGCGCCGTTGGGGCCGAGCAGCCCGAAGCACTCACCGTCCCCGACATCGAGGTCGATCCCATCGACCGCCACCACGTCGGAGTACGCCTTGCGGAGCGAGCGGATGAGGAGAGCCATGGGGGGGGACGAAGCAGAGAGCAGAAAGCAGAAAGCAGAAAGCAGGAGAAAGCTACAGGGGGCAGGGGGGAGGGGAAAGGAGACAGGGAACAGGAGACAGGGAACAGGAAACAGGAAACAGGTAAGAGCTCCTCCGGAGAGGGCTCTACCGCCAGGAGCTCTTACCTGTTTCCTGTCTCCTGTTCCCTGTCTCCATGCAGTTCACTGCTTTCCGCTTTCTGCTTTCTCCTCCCTCCCTCCTCTTTCACTGGCGGATTCGCGCGGAGCGCTCCATCTATGCAGGCATCCTGAATCACGACCAACACAATAAAGAAATGACTGATCGCGTTTATATCATCGCCGAGAGTAACTGGCAGACGGTCCGAAATACACAGTACAACATCGCCGTGCTCCCCTGGGGGGCAACGGAGGCGCACAACTTTCACCTGCCGTACGCCACGGACATCATCGAGTCGGAGGCGGTAGCCGCGGAAGCGGCGCGGCTGGCGTGGGACGCGGGCGCGCGCGTGGCGGTACTGCCGGCTGTTCCGTTCGGAGTGAACACCGGCCAGCTCGACATCAAGCTGTGCATCAACATGAATCCCTCGACGCAGGCGGCGGTGCTCGGCGATATCGCGAGCTCGCTCGAGGGGCAGGGGATTCACAAGCTGGTGATTCTCAACGGGCACGGTGGCAACGACTTCCGCGGGATCATCCGCGAGCTGCAGCCGCGCACGAAGGTCTTTCTCTCCTCCATCGACTGGTACAAGTGCGTGGACCCGCGTCCCTTCTTCGACGAGCCGGGCGATCACGCCGGCGAGCTGGAGACGAGTATGGTGATGTACATCGCGCCGTCGCTGGTGCGGCCGCTGTCGGAGGCCGGCCCGGGCACCGAGCGCCGCGCACGAATAAAGGCGCTGCGTGAGGGGCGCGCGTGGGCGCCGCGTCGCTGGACGGCGGTGAGCGATGATACCGGGATCGGTAATCCGGCAGCGGCGAGCGCGGAGAAGGGAGAGCGCTTCCTCGGTGCCGTCGCGCGCTACATCGCCGACTATCTAGTGGAGCTGGATGCGGTGGATACCGAGGACCTCTACGCGTGAAGCTCGATTGGGATGCCAGGCCGCCGGCCGCCGGCTCGGACAAGATCACCACTCTCGATATGCACGCCGCCGGTGAGCCGCTCCGCATCATCACGGGCGGGCTGCCCGGGCTGCAGGGTGACACGATCCTCGAGCGGCGGCGCTACATGCGGGAGCACCTGGACCATGTACGGCGCGCGCTCATGTGGGAGCCGCGCGGACACTACGACATGTACGGCGCCATCACCACGCCACCGGTGTCGGAGGGCGCTGACCTCGGCGTGCTCTTCATGCACAACGAGGGGTACAGCACCATGTGTGGGCACGGCGTCATCGCGCTGGTCACGGCGCTCATCGACACCGGCGCTCTCGAGGCGCGCGGTCGCGAGACGCCCGTCACACTCGATACACCGGCCGGGGTGGTGCGCGCCACCGCGCATCTCGGGGAGGATAGACGGGTGTCGTACGTGTCGTTCCTCAACGTCCCTTCGTACCTGCACGCGCGCGACGTGGCGCTCTGCATCCAGGGAGTGGGCGATATCACCGCGGACATCGTCTTCGGCGGCGCGTTCTACGCCGTGCTGCCGGCCGACCGACTCGGCCTCGAGCTCACCACCTCCAACCACCTCGAGCTCGTGGAAGGAGCGGAGCGTGTGAAGCGCGCCGTGAACGAGTCGATGCCGATCATCCACCCACTCGAGCCCGACCTCGGCTTCCTCTACGGAGTGATCCTCACCGGCCCACCCGAGGACCCCGCTCACCACAGCCGCAACATCTGCGTCTTCGCCAACGCCGAGGTCGACCGCTCCCCCACTGGCACCGGCGTCTCCGGACGCGTGGCGCAGCTCCACGCGCGCGGCGAGATCGCGCTCGGCGAGGAGATCCTGGTAGAGAGCACCCTCGGCCGCTCGAGCGTCTTCGGCGGCCGCGCGGTCGACACGACGCGCGTCGGTCCGTACGAAGCCGTCATCCCCGAGATCAGCGGCACCGCCTTCGTCACCGGCCGCTCCGAGTTCATCGTGGATCCGCGCGATCCGCTCGGAGGCGGCTTCCTCCTGGGTGGATGACCACCACCGCACCGATTGGCTCAACCGTCATCCCTTCTTAAAGCCGTCACCCCCGCTTAAAGCCGTCACCCCCGCTTAAAGCCGTCATCCCCGCTTAAAGCCGTCATCCCCGCGAAAGCGGGGATCCATGTTAGCCAGACAGAACATGGATCCCCGCTTTCGCGGGGATGACAACGAGACTGCGAGCCGTTCCTGTTTCCTGTTTCCTGCTTCCTGTTTCCTTGCCGTTCCTGCCTCCTGCCTCCTGCCTCCTTTCTAACGTCCCCCCGCCGGCAGATTCGTCTCCAAATACCGCGTCAGCAGGTGATAAAGATGGACCGTAGTCCCCTCCCCCTCGCAGATGCAGTGCGAGCGATTGGGGTAGACCATCATGTCGAACTTCTTGCCCAACGTCACCAGGCGATTGGTGAGGCGCTCGAAGCCCTGGAAGTGGACGTTGTCGTCACCGGAACCGTGCACGATCAACAGCTTGCCGCGCAGTCCCTCGGCGAAGTTGATCGGTGAGCCGCGACGGTATCCGTCGGCGTTGCTCGTGGGGAGTCCCATGTAGCGCTCCTGGTAGATCGTGTCGTACAAGCGCTGATCTGGAACGGAGGCCACCGACATCCCCATCTTGTACAGCTCCGGGACGCGGAACATGAGGTTCAAGGTCATCGACCCGCCGCCGCTCCACCCCCACACGCCTACGCGCGTGCTGTCCACGTACGGATGCGTGCGTGCCAGCGCGCGCACCGCGGCCGCCTGGTCGCGCGAGGCGAGCACGCCCACCGCGCCATAGATGATCTTCCTCCAGTCGCGTCCCTTGAGTGACGGGGTACCGCGGTTGTCGAAGCTCGCCACGATGTAGCCCTCGTCGGCGAGCATGTGGAACCAGAGGT
>DATCXR010000498.1:0-2276 GCA_036565685.1 Gemmatimonadaceae bacterium | reverse complement strand
CGAGCCGAGTCGAACCACCCTTCCACCGTGCCGTCGGCGACGACCACCGGTGCGGGTCCGCTGTTCTGCTCGGAGCGCTGGCCTCCGCTGTTCCGTCCGCGTCCGCGCCGTCCGCGTCTGCCGTTGGCGCCGAAGCGTCCGTCGCGCTGGTCCTTGCCTTCGCGGCCTCTGCGCCGCCCGTGCGCGCTGTGGCCGCCGTTGGTCCCGTTCCCGCCGTTACCGGAGGTGACGGAGCCGCCGTTGCCGGCGTTGCCCGTGTTCTCGGCCGTCCCGGCGTTGCCGGGGTTGCCGTTGTCGACGGAGGATGCCGGCGCCTGTGTGCTCTCGCCTCCGTTCAGCGCTTCGCCGCTGGGGGGTGGCGCGGAGGTGGGCGTGTCTTCCCGGTAGGGACTCGAGTCCGTGCTGGGATCGGTGGGGGTGTGGTTCTGCGGACGCGGTCCGCGGCCACGCCGGGTGGGGCGTCGACGTTCGGTCATGCAGCCTGTGGTGTCATTGGGTGAAATTGCTCTGCGCTTTCGCAGGGCGCCGGGAATGGGCGCCGCCTACGCGCTCTTGCCACGCACGATGGTTCGCGAGATCATGCCGGTGGCCGCCAATGCGGCTCGCGCGACTGTTCCCTGGGATTGTATGGATCACTGGCTGGTGGTGGGCCCGAAGCGGCCGTGAGCGCCAATGCGCGCTCGTCCGCGTCATACGCCTTCGACTACGGATCGGTTCTGTCGCGGCGTATCCCCGCTCGCTCGGCAAGTGCGACCGATCAATTCACGGTCACCGCGGCTCTCATCAGCGAGGCCGACCGGAGCGTTACGCTTGCGAGGCCCTACCATCCACTGTGGCGGCCGGGAATGCATTCCACGGCTACCCCGAAAATCACATTATGCAGGTCGATGCGCAACCTTCAGGCCGGACGTTTCCGGCGAGGCCTGGAAAGCGTTGCGAGTATCTACCATCTGCCGCCCGTAATGCTTACCGGGTCGGCTCGTCAGCCGGCTGTCGTGTCGGATCTCCAGCCACCGTATCCAGCTCGCGGACCAGAGCGATCACACGTCGTGTGAGCTCGGTGATCCGGGCCGCGGCGGCACGGTGTTCGGCGCCGAGTGCGGACTCCATGCCCAGGAGCTGTGCCTCCGCGAGCAGAGCGGCGAGCGGGTTGTTCAGCTGGTGCTGGATCAGAACGATAGCCTTCCGCACCTCGCTCCGCACTATTGCCGGCGTCGTCTCCGCGAGTGTTTCTTTCGTGGCCGCGTCCTCCCGCATCTCCGGAGAGGACGACCGCATCGACTGCTCAGTCACGACTGACGCTGCCCGCGTTTCGACGATACTTTGAATATAATCATGCTTGCCTCTCCGATCGACCCCGCCGCCGAAATCTCGGCCGCCGTCGACGAATATCGTGACAGCAACAACTTCTCCGTTCTCCTCGACCGGCTCCTGGCCGTCTCCGCCGAGGCGGATCTGGACGCCCTCATAGCCGCCGTCGAGCCGTATCACGACATCCCCGAGGTCGCGGGTCCGGTCTACGAGCGCGTGGTTGCCGAGCGGCCCGAGGACGCGAGGGCACTGGTGATCCTGGCCAACGCGTACTGGCTCACCGGGCGCGGTCCGGAGGCCGTGGGCGAGCTCGCATCGCGCGCAATCGCGGCCGATCCCGGGAACCGTGGCGCCTGGCACCTCTGGGCGCTCAGCGAATCATCGCCGCACGAGCGGATGACTCGCTGGCTGCAGGTCACCACTCGCTTCCCGGAGGACGAGCTGGCGAAGGCCAACCTGGCCGACAACGCCGCGAGCATCGCCTCCGCTGACCGCGACCGCGAAGCGTTGCAGATCGCCCTCCATACCTACCGCTCCCTCCTCCGTACCGCTACCCGCCCCGAGCAGCGCGCCGCGCTGGAGGAGGCGATCGGGGTGATGGAGAAGTGGAGTCTCTAAAGCGGTTGAAAGGAAACAGGGAACAGGAAACAGGGAACAGGGAACTGCCTCGGGACAGAGGGCTCTGAGCGCCGGAGCTGGTACCTGTTTCCTGTTCCCTGTTTCCTGTTCCCTTTCTCCACTCTCACTCCCCCGCAGCTCTACGCTGCCGATGGGCCGTCATCGCGTGGACGGTATCGAGCAGGTCATCGATATCGAAGGGCTTCTGCAGGACCACGGGGCAGCCGCACTCGCGGAGGAGCTGGGTGGCGCGCTCGCTGGCGTCGCCGGTGGTGAAGATCGTGCACTCGCGAAGGTGGGGCTGGAGAGCGGCGGCGGTGAGATAGAGCACGTCGCCGCGCATGTCG
>DATCXR010000480.1:0-9136 GCA_036565685.1 Gemmatimonadaceae bacterium | reverse complement strand
GGGGAACTGCTCCCGCACCCAGAGTCCTGCCCACCCGGGCAGGACTGGAGGTGAGGGAGCAGTTCCCCTAAGAGCTCCTGCTCGAGATCCCGGCCCTATTGGTTTTCTCCGCGTTCTCCGCGCTCCTCCGCGTTCTCCGCGTCCCTCACCGAGGGGGACTCAGACGCCGAGTTGCAGCCGGAGCGGCCAGAGAGGGCCCTACTGTCCGGAGTCGTTCTCCGCGTCCTCTCTTTACCCCTCCGCGACCTCCGCCTCCGCAGGTCCGCGCGATGAACCATCCACCACGATGACCCCGACCAGCCGCGCTAGCAGCGACCCCGACCACGGAATACTTTCCAGATCTCGATTCCCAACCCACCCGGAGCACGGCACGTGAGACGACTCGGAGCCCTTCTTATGATCACTGCATTGGCCGCCTGCGGGCGGGAGAGGGGACCGCGGACGCAGTTCAGCGGGGAGACGGCGCTCGGCTACGTGAAGACGCAACTCGACTTCGGGCCGCGCATCCCCGGCTCGGATGCGCATCGTCGCACGGGCGACTGGATAGCGGCGCAGATGCGGCAGCGCGCGGACACGGTGATCGAGCAGACCTGGACGCACGTCACCACGAGCGGCGACACACTCCCGCTGCGCAACATCCTCGCGCGCTATCGCCCGCGCGCCACGGAGCGGGTGCTCTACGTCACGCACTGGGACACGCGCCCGATCTCCGATGCCGCGAAGGACTCGGCGCAGCGACAGCTCCCCGTGCCCGGCGCCAACGACGGCGCTTCGGGTGTCGCGCTCTTCATCGCGCTCGGCGACGTGCTGCACCAGACGCCGCCTGACGTGGGACTCGACCTGTTGTTCGTGGATGGCGAAGACTACGGCGAGTTTCCCAACGGCGGCGAGCTCGATTCCGCGAAGGACGTGCTCATCGGCTCCCGCTATTTCGCCGAGCACCTTCCCGAGGAAGGCTACATGCCCCTCTACGGCATCCTCTGGGACATGATCGGCGATCGCGACCTCCAGATCTTCCAGGAAGGCAACTCCCTCCGCCGCGCCCCCGAGGTAGTGAACCTGGTATGGCACAAGGCCGACGATGACCTCGGCTACTCGAAGTACTTCATCCCCCAGCCCGGCCAGTACATCATCGACGACCACATCCCTCTCCTCGACGCCGGCCTCCACGTAATCGACGTCATCGACTACGACTACCCCTACCACCACACCCCTCAAGACACCTTCGATAAAGTCTCCGCCGCGAGCCTTCAGGTGGTGGGGGACGTGGCGTTGGCGCTGGTGAGCGGGGGGAAGTGAGGGAGGGTTCAGGAGGCAGGGTTCAGGGTTCAGGTACTACCTCGGCGTAGAGATCTACTCACCGAAGTAGTTCCTGAACCCTGCCTCCTGAACCCTGCACTCTCACGGCATCTCCCCTACCGCGTAATTCAAATGAAACACCACCGAGAACACGGTCTGGGAGAATCGGCGGTCGTAGGCGTTGTCGTAGCTCAGGACGCGCATCAGGAGGAGACTCAGGGATAGGGTCTCGGAAACGTCGGAGTCGGCATTCAGCATCAGCGCCCAGCGGCCGTTGTCGGTGACGCGGCGGCGGGTGTCTGCCTGGACGAAGAAACTTTGCGTGTGGCTGCTCTGATAGCCGACGCGGGTGCGCAGGAGGTTGCTGCGGAGGTCCCAGCTGCTCGGCAGAGGGAAGGACTTCGCGATGTCGGCGGTGAGGTCGTTCTGGCTTCCCACTATCAGGCCGCCGCTGCGCAGCTCGCGGCGGTCGGCGCGAGTCCAGCCGGCGCTCGTGGAGAAGCCGCCGAGGATGGACCACGCCACCGATCCGTTGAGCGGGTACTGCTTGAGCTCCTGCTCCACGCGGATTCCCTGGCCGAAGATGTCTGACGCGCCGCCGGTGATGGGCTGGAACGACTTCGCGTTGGTGACGCGCGCACCCACCTGCGCACCGATGCTCGTGAAGAGTTCGCGCAGCGACTCGGGCGCGGCGTAGTTCCACCGGAGACTCACATCCGGGAAGATCTCCTGCTCCGCGTCGAGCACCGTCTGCACATCCACCACGCGCGACCACGAGGTGCTGTGCACGCGGCTGTAGCGGTCGGTCAGCACGAGGCCGAGCGGCAGGAAGAGACTGTGCGAGAGGATGAAGTTGTGCGAGACGCCCGCACTGGTGGCCAGCACGCCCCCGGATTCGCGGAAGTCGTCGTCGCCGCCGAGCGCGAGCTGATAACCGAGCGACGGATCGAATCCCACGCCGTCGAACGCCGAGCGGAGGTCGCGCCGCCACTGAATGTCCACGGGCGAGAGAATTTTCGCGAGCGGGCGGAGCGCGCTCGAGTCGCCGGTATAGAGTGAGATCGCGCGCGGGATGTCCACCGTGGCCGTCACCGCGAGGCCCTGGCCGTTGGAGAAGCGGCGCGGCAGGTGGAAGTCGGCGCTGGCGCTTCCCGTCCCCTCCCCCTCCCCCTCCCCCACCAGGTCCACCGGTACGCCCCCCTCGCCCAGCCCGCGCACGAGGTTGCGCGCGTTGGGGTCGCGGAGGAGCGAGAAGGTCGCGGTGAAGTCGACGCGTGGGCGCACCCACGGCGCGAGCGGCGGCGCGATGCTGATCGCGGTGGAGACCTGTCGCTCGCGCTCCATTCCCATGTCGAGTCCGAGGAAGCGCTGTCGCTCGGCGCCGGCGAGCACGGCGACACCGGTGCTGTCGCCGTAGTCGCGCAGATCGCGCAGCGTGGACACGCTGAAGCGCGCGCTCATGGTCTGGAACGGGCGCAGCTCGAGGGCCGCGGTGTTGCGCCATACGTCCTCGAGGCCGAGCACCTCCTGCGCGCTGTCGCCCGCGAGCGTCACCGGGAGCGCGAAGGAGCGACGGTGGTTCTCGTTCTTCGCGTACGCGCTGGTGAAGCGCACGAGCGCGGGATTCCAGCGGATGGTCGCGTCGTGCAGCGACTTCAGAAGCTCCGTTCCGCGCAGCCAGCCGGGAAGACTCTCTATCGCTCCGCGCAGCCAGCCGGGCATGGGCGACTCCCGCGCGCGGGGCGCCAGGTTGTAATCCAGCTCGCCGGTCACGGCGGAGCTCTTTCCGGTGTCGAACTCGCTCCTCGACGACGACGCGATGTAGCTCCCCGTGAGCGAGAGGTTGTTCACGATGGGCGCGAACACGGAGTTCTGCAGCGGCTCCGCTCTGCGCATGGAGAGCGTGTACGACGTGGCCGACGCGCGCGGAGTACGCGCGCCCGGGATGTCGGGCGCCATGAGGTCGGAGCGCGAGAAGAACAACGGCTCGCCGTCCGTCCGGCTGTGGCTCACGGTGAGTGGGAGCACGAGGCCGAGCGAGCGCGGAAGAAACTTGTCGAGCCGCACCGACGACGCGAGGTTGAACTGATTGTCGGTCATGAAGGTCGGCTGCTCGGCGAGCTGCCTGAAGTTCTGGTCGCGCCGGCTCACACTCACGCGCAGCGACCCAACGTCGCCGGCGGCCACGTTCACGCCGAGCTGTCCGGCGTAGCCGGGTTCGTCCACGACGCCGGTCAGTCTAATGTCGTCCACCCATAGCTCCAGACTGTCGGACGGTGAGATGGCGCCGCCGTTGCCGAGCCCCTCGTCGCTCACGCGCAGGATTCCCACAGCCAGCTCCTGCGCCGCGGCGAGGTTGGGCGGATTGATGGCGGGGTTGCTGGTGTAGACGATGTAGCCGTCATCGCACGCGGCGTAGCGCCTGGTGCCGGTGCTCTGCGCCAGCTCCGATTGCACCACGAGCGCGGAGTCGAGCCCGTGGCAGGAGAGCAAGGAGTCGCCGCCGCCCAGGAAAGCGTTCTCGAGGCGCGCGCGAAGGTCGAAGAAGCGCCGCAGGTCGACGCGCACCTCGGGGAGCCACGCGTCGCGCGAGAGGCCCTGGTTCACCGGAGTTCGGTAGAAGTAGAAGTTGTCCGCGTCGCTCCCGACTTTGATGTAGAACTGCAGATCGCCGAGCTCTCCCCACCCCTTGCTCGCGCCGCGCGCCCACACGCGCAGCTCGCGGTAGCCCATGAAGTTCTTCTCGCCTTCCGGGAACCTGAAGTAGGCCTCGGCGCGTCGCATCACCGGCACGTTCACGGCGATGAGACGCAGCGAGCTCTCGTTCACCTGCACCGTGCCCGGTGAGAACTCGCTTCCCTTGCTGTCCGGCTCGTCGGTGACGCCCGGAGGCGATTCGTACGGCGGTGCGTCACCCCCGCGCGCGCCGCGGTCCTGCGTGCCGATGGTGGTGGCGATGACCGTCCCCGTGCCCGGCGCGGGCGTGCCGCCCACGTCGCCGCCGCCGCCGATGCCGGCAATCGCTCGGTCGGTGCGCTTGGTCCACGGCGAGCCGGTGAGACGCAGCCGCGCGATCGCGAAGCGCTTGAAATCGTTCTCGCCGCTCGGCGCCTGCGGTCCGCTCACCACCGTGAGCCGCATCGACCTTATACGGCGCGGGAGCGGGTTGTTGAGCTGCGCGGTGGGCGCGCTGAAGGGGATGCGGAACTGCACCCAGCACACCGGACGCGGACCGCCTCCGGACGTCGTATCGGTGAGCGTGTGATAGCAGCGGCCCACCTGCGCGTACGATGCGCGGTCGCCCAGATCCACCACGTAGCGCAGGAGCTGCTCGGAGTTGCGCGCGTCGCTCGGGATGTTGAGGAAGCCATCGCGGTCGAGGTCCTCCTCGTCGAGCTGGCGGTTCCCCACCGTGCAGTCGGCCGTCGCGTCACCCAGCGGAAGAACGGGCACCGGCCCGCGGCGGCAGATGGGAACTCGAAAGCGGATCGTGGCGGTCCCGGTGGTGGCGTCCTTCACCAACAGCGACTGCGCCACGTCGCCGGGGAGCCCGACGTCGTTTCGTGCGACGTCGAACGATCTCGTGAGCGAGTCGCGCTCGGTGGCGAGGCGGTCGAAGCCTTCGATCTTCCTCCCCGTGTAGACGGAGTCCACCCCGCCGCCGCCCCCCGGCGGGAACACGGTGAGCGTCTCGGGAGAGAAGGCGACGGTGTTCTCCGACACCTCGCCGAAGTCGAAGATGAGCGTGGGGCTCCTGGGGCGCATGCTCGTACTCGTATCCATGAGCGCCCAGAACTCGAGCTGCTCCACGTGGGAGAGATCCACGCCGGTGGGATCGAGCGACTGGCTCAGCGACCGCCAGGTGCGCCCGCTCATCCCGCCCGGGCCAACTCCGCCGGGCGTCAGCCACTGGTAGCGACCCGCCGAGTTGGGGAGACCGCCGATGCTGCGCGGATAGAGCGAGAGCCAGAGCACCGTCTCGGGCGAGCGGAACGACTGCCCGCCGATGAACACGAACTGCGAATCGATCTGCTCAGGGAAGAACCTTATCGCCACTCCACCGCGCACCGACGGATCGGGTACCATCCCGATGTTCTGCCACGCGAGCGTGGTGGCGCTGTCGACCGGAAAGTCGTAGGGCCCGCCGCTGATGTTCATCGGTGTGCCTCCGGCGAGCGCGGGCTGGCTCCCGTAGTGCCACGCCGACTCCTCGAGGTTGACGGTGATGCCGCCCGTCCCCTCGAAGGTTTCCACGTACGCGGCGCCGGCGGAGTTGGGGCGCGGGCGGCTGGTAGCGAACTCGCCCTGCACGTTCACCGTGGACTTCGCATCGTCCGACGCCGCGGGGAGCTTGCTCACCAGCCCGGAGAGGAGATCGCTGTCGAAGGTGAAGTCACCGCTCACGCCGGCGAGCAGCGTAGATGCAGGCTCGAAGCCGAGCGGCGGTCGGTTGAAGGGCGTCTTCTGCGCCTGCGAGAGCGCGGTGATGTTGAACTGCCCGTGCTCGCTCGGAAACTCCGCTGCGAGCCCGAAGATGGACGTGGGCGCCTGCGTGAAGATCGGGTTCTCCTCGTACTGCACGCTCACCTGGCGCGGCTGAGGGAAGAGCGTGTCAGGGCGCACGAACTCCACGCGCCCCAGCTCGTAGTCCACCTTGTAGTCCACGTCGCGCACGAGCTGGCGTCCGCCGAGGAAGAGGCGCTCGGAGTTCGGTCGCACCTGCACCGAGCCGAGTAGCAGCGAGCCCGATTCGCCGCCGCCGGCCGCGGAGTACGAAGCGCGGAGCCGGTACTGCGTGGGCGGACGACGCGGCGAGACGAGATCTTCGTCGGTCACGCGGTAGAGCGAATCGTTCACCGGGTTGGGTGGACTCACGAGCCCCGAATCCGAGAACGGCATGAGCGACGGGAACACCACGAAGTAGTCGCGGATGAGCAGCGTGCTCTGCCCGCTCTGACCACCTCCGGTGGTCAGAGCCTGATTCGGGTCGGTGCGCCGCGGCCAGAGCCGGTTCTCGGCGTCGAACGTGGACGTGTTGGTGCGCTGCGAGAGGCCGAAGAGCTGCAGATAGCTCTCCGCGCTCCCGCTCACCGGCTTCTCCTGGTCGCCGCTGCTCCCTACCACGATCTTCAGCGACACGGTGTTCCGCTGTACTTCTTCGCCGCCCAGGCGGTACACCGAGCGGATCTCGCGGTCGAAGGCCGGGTCGCCGGGGAGCACCTGGTTGTCCCAGAGGAGATTCACCGTGTCGCGTCCCGCGGGTCCGCGCTGCCGCGGCATCGTGCCGCCCACGCTCGGGTCCACGATCTCGCTTCCGCCGGGCCCGGTGACCGTGTACGACACCGCCAGCCGCTCGCCGCGCTGCAGCGGATTCACGAGAGCGATCCAGAGGTTGGTGGGATCTATGTAATAGTCCACCCCCTGCTGCAGCACCTCGTACGGGCCGATCGGATTGGTGTTGCGCGCGAAGCGCGTCGCGGCGTAGGGACCGTTGATGTCACGCGCGGCGCTCCCGGTGGCCGTGGGGCTGCGGTACCGATAGACGAGCACCCTGCGCGGCCGCTCCCCCGGCGGAATGCGCGCGGCGAGAGAAGGCAGCGAAGGATCGAGGATGTCGATGTTGGGGTAGAGATTCGGAAACGCCTTCGCGGGATCTATCACCCAGAAGAAGCGGAGCCGCTCGATCTGGTAGTCGTCAATCTCGCGGTCCACCTGTTGCACCGTGCGCTCGCCCACCGTGAAGACGCGGTCGGTGACGACGTTCCCCTTCTGCTGCGCCGCGATGGCGCGGAAGCGCATCGCGCCCAGCTGGCCGATGGCCTGGATTCCGTAGTTGCCGCTCGGGATGCCGGCGGTGATGAAGCGTGAGGCCGGGAGCGCGAAGGAGACGTTCCCGACTTCCACGCGCCGGAGGACCTCACCCTGCTTCCCTTCGTAATACGCCGAGATGTTGTTGGAAGCGTCGAACTCCCGCTGCGAGTCGTAGTCCACGTCGAGGTGCAGACGATCGGCCACCGTGCCGGCGGTGCGCACGGCGAACTGGAAGCCGAACTGCGGCTGGAACACGCCGCGGCAGTTCTCGATTGGACTGAGGAAGTCGGTGGCGACGCATCGCTCGTTGCGGTCGCGTGCAAGCTTCGTCTCGATCCTGGAGTCGAGGCGGAGCCCGAGATCGGCGTACTGGCCGAAAATGTCGGCCCCGGTGCCCTTTTCCGCCTCGTTCCCGAGCGGCGGCGCGGCGCTTATGGAATTGCGCCAGAGAGCGGCGCGCTGCTGGTCGAGCGCTCCGCGCAGCGCCGCGGCTCGCAAGTTGGCGATCTCCAGCGCCGGAGTGCGGCGCGGGGCCAGCCGGCCGAAGGGGAGTAGCGGTGCGGGCTCCGGAAGCGTGAGCGTATCACCGAGCGCGGGCGTACGGATTCCGAGTGCACGAGAGCGTGCGCCGGTGGTGTCGGTGGGCAGTCGCTGCGCCAGGGCCAGAGCCGGGATGAGGAGGAGCAGCGCGATCGCGCCGGCGCACGCTCTGGCGCGGCGCCGACCGGAGCGCGCGGTGGGCCACCCGGTTCGCGCCACTCGTGGTGGCAGAGGGGATGCGTTCGCGGCAACGATGGGGGAGATTAGCACCCAATCCCGGCGCGAGGGGTAAGATGCCGAACGGGAGCGGCGAGCGAGACACACAATCGCCGACGGGGTCGGCGGGGGGCTGGAACCGCTTAGATTACCTAGCTTCCGGCCGGGAAGGGCGCGGCGGCGCGGGGGTTCCACCTCGTCCGTCGTCCGGAAGGGATTCACGAGAACTGAATATACGAGTAGACGAGACCGGCGACCACCAGAGTGAAGATTCTCACCCGATACATTCTCCGCGAGCACGTAGGGCCGCTCATTTTCGCGCTGTCGGCCCTCACGGCGCTCCTCCTCCTCAACCAGGTGGCCAAGCGATTCGGCGACCTCGTTGGGAAGGGTCTGTCGTGGGGGATCATCGGGGAGTTCTTCCTGCTTTCGATACCGTTCATCATCGCGATGACGCTGCCGATGGCAGTGCTGGTGGCCGTGCTGTACGCCTTCAGCCGGCTGGCGTCGGAGAACGAGGTGACGGCGCTCAGGGCCTCCGGGGTGAGCGTGGTGCGGCTCGTCCGCCCCGTTCTCTGGGGCGGGTTCGCGCTCGCGCTGCTCATGCTCCTCTTCAACGATCAGATACTACCCCGCGCCAACCATAAGCTCCGTACTCTGCAGATGGACATCGCGCGGAAGAAGCCCACCTTCGCGCTGCGCGAGCAGGTCATCAACGAAGTGATCCCGGGGAAGATCTTCCTCAAGACCGGACACATCGATCCATCCACGAACAAGCTGCGCGAGGTCTTCATCTACAACTTCGAGGATCCCTCGCACCGCAAGACGATCTACGCAGACAGCGGACAGATGGGGCTCGTGGCCGACCAGAGCACGCTGCAGATGACCCTGCACAACGGCTACGTGATCGAGATTCCGCCCGACGACCCGGGGACCCTGCAGCGGCTCTACTTCACCACCGACGTGGTGCGGGTGCGCGGCGTGGCCAACGAGTTCGAGAAGACGGACAAGGACAACTTCAAGTCCGAGCGCGAGATGACGATGTGCGAGATGAACGCGCAGTACCAGCGCGGCGTCCGCCAGCTGGAGACGGCGCGCGACGACCTCGAGGCGATGCTCGTGGGCGCCGTCCGCAGCGCGACAACGGGGTCCCCCGTGCCCGAGCGCGAGGTGCAGCAGCCGCGCGACAAGGCCACCTCCGGCGCTATCTACTGCGACCTGATCTCGAAGGTCTTCGGCGGGGTGAAGACGGCGGAGGCAGCCGCGCCGC
>DATCXR010000441.1:0-18943 GCA_036565685.1 Gemmatimonadaceae bacterium | reverse complement strand
TGCCAAGGGCTTTGGCTTCATCACCCCTGACAACGGTTCGAAGGACTGCTTCGTGCACTACAGCGCCATCCAGGGCAACGGCTTCAAGACGTTGGCCGAGGGCGAGTCTGTCGAGTTCGAGATCGTGGATGGCCAGAAGGGCCCCGCGGCCGAGAACGTGACGAAGGCGTAACCTGTTCTTCGCTTCACCTTTGCGAAAGAAAGAACGGCTCCCTTCCGGGAGCCGTTTTTTTCTTGAAGGCAGAGAGCAGAGAGACCCTAGGGTTCAGGGTGCAGGGTTCAGGGTTCAGGTACTACCCGGCGATCGGGATCTCTGCCCCGAGGCAATTCCTGAACCCTGCCCCCTGAACCCTGAACCCTCTAGCCGTTCACTGCTTTCTGCTTTCTCTCCCCTACCGCCATCCTCGCCTCCTCCAGCTGCCGCCCCACCGCTCCCGGCCCCGCGGCGCCGTCGACCTCTCGCAGGGCTACGGAGGAATCCGGGGAGAGGGCGTCCAGTACATCGTCGGTGAAGAGATGGTGCGCGGCGCGGAAGGACGCGAGCGGCAGCTCATGGAGCTCGACGCCCCGCTCCTCGCTCTCGCGAACGAGACGACCCACGCTACCATGTGCTTCGCGGAAGGTGGCGCCCTTGCGCACGAGATGGTCGGCCAGGTCGGTGGCCATCATCGCGCTCGTCAGCGCGGCGCGCATCCGCTTCGCGTCGAAGGTGCACTCGTCCAGCGCTCCGGCAACCGCGGGGAGGACGAGCTGCATCGTGTCCACCGCGTCGAACAGCGCACGCTTGTCGTCCTGCAGATCCTTGTTGTAGCTGCTCGGCAACCCCTTGAGGGTGGCGAGGAGAGCGGTGAGATCGCCCAGCATCCGCGCGCCCGAGCCGCGCGCCAGCTCGAGCGCGTCGGGGTTCCGCTTCTGCGGCATCATGCTCGAGCCGGTGCTGAACGCGTCGCCGAACTTCACGAAGCCGAACTCGCTCGTGCCGTAGATGATGAGATCCTCGGCGAGCCGCGACAGGTGTGCTCCCATGAGCGCGAGCGTGAAGAGCAACTCCGCCACGAAATCGCGGTCGCTCACCGCGTCGATGCTGTTGGGGGAGATCGAGGTGAAGCCCAGGCTCTCCCTCAGGAGCACGCGCGAGATGGGGTACGCACAGCCGGCCACCGCGCCCGATCCGAGCGGGAGCGACGAGGCGGCGCGCGATGCGGCGGTGAGTCGCGCGCGGTCGCGCTCGAGCGGCCAGAAGTGCGAGAGCATCCAGTGCGCCGCGCCCACTGGCTGCGCGCGCTGCAGGTGCGTGTACGCGGGCATGAGCGCGCCAGCTTCGTGGAGCGCGGTGGCGTGACCGACCATCACCCTCTGTAGACGGCGAACGGCGCCGTCGATCGCGGCGCAGGCATCCATCGCCCAGAGCCGCGTGGCGGTGGCCACCTGGTCGTTGCGACTGCGACCGGTGTGCAGCTTCGATGCGACCTCGCCGATCTCGTCGTGCAGCATCCGGTCGATCATCGTGTGCACGTCCTCATCGGACGGCATGGCCTGCGCACCGGCGCTCAGACGACGGCCCACCAGATCGAGCCCGCGCTCTATCTCCTCGCTCTCCTCCGCGGTGAGCACGCCCGCGCCCCAGAGCGCTACCGCCCACGCCTTGGAGAGTCGGACGTCGTACGGCCAGAGGCGGAAATCGGTGTCGATGGATCTGTTGAGTGCATCGAGCGCGGCGGCGGTGCTTCCCGCGAAGCGGCCGCCCCAGAGCTTGTGCGACCCGGATGCGTGCTGCGCCGACGCGCGCGGCTCGGATGCGAGCGAAGGGCGCTCGCCTGCCATCTCTGACTGGTGAACGCCCTCCATCTTGCGTGCCGGCCGCGTCACGCTATCGCCAGCGCTTTGCGGGGCGATTCCATCGCCTCCCCGGTAGCATCCGACTCGTCGTCGCAAGCGGCTGCCTTCGCCGCTGCTTCCTGGTCCTTGAGCGCGCGTACGCGCTGCGAGAGACCGTAGAGCCGGATGAAGCCCGCCGCATCGGCCTGCTCGTAGACATCGTCCTCGCCGAAGGTGACGAAGCGCTCGTCGTACAGCGCGTGCTCGCTCGCGCGGCCCGCGATGCTGGCCGTCCCCTTGAAGAGCCGGAGAGTGATCGAGCCCGTGACCGTCTCCTGCGTGGCGTTCACGAACGCGTCGTACGCCTCGCGCTCGGTGGTCCACCAGCGCCCCTCGTAGACGAGGTCCGCATAGCGCGGCGCGATGACGTCCTTGGCGGCGAGCGTGCGACGGTCGAGCACGAGCTGCTCGAGCTCACTGTGCGCCGTGTAGAGGAGCGTGCCGCCCGGCGTCTCGTAGACACCGCGCGACTTCATCCCCACGAGGCGGTCCTCCACGAGGTCGATGCGACCCACGCCGTGCCGGCCGCCGATCTCGTTGAGCGCCGTGAGGAGCTCCACCGCGTCCATCGGAGCGCCGTTGACCGAGACCGGAGTTCCCTTCGCGAACCCGATGGTCACATCTTCCGGCGCGTTCGGCGCGTCGGCGGGATTGGTGCTCAGCATGAAGAGATCGTCCGGCGGCACGGAAGCCGGATCCTCGAGGATGCCGCCCTCGTGCGAGATGTGCCAGATGTTGCGGTCGCGCGAGTAGATCTTGGCCTTCGTGGCCGACACCGGGATCCCGTGCGCTTCGGCGTACTCGATGGCGTCCTCACGGCTCCGGATGTCCCACTCGCGCCACGGCGCGATCACCGGGAGCTCCGGGGCGAAAGCGGCGTAGGTGAGCTCGAAGCGGACCTGGTCGTTCCCCTTCCCCGTGCAGCCGTGGGCGAGCGCGTCGGCACCTACAGCGCGCGCGACCTCGACCTGCCGTTTCGCGATGAGCGGGCGGGCCATGGAGGTGCCGAGGAGGTACTTCCGGCCGTAGGTGGCGCCGGCGCGGAGCGTGGGCCAGATGAAGTCGGTGATGAACTCCTCGCGGAGGTCCTCGATGTAGCACTCGTCCGCGCCCGAGGCGAGCGCCTTGGCACGCACGCCCTCCAGCTCATCGCCCTGGCCGACATCGCCGGCGACGCAGATGATGCGCGCGTCGTACCGCTCGCGCAGCCAGGGAACGATTATCGAGGTATCCAGCCCGCCCGAGTAGGCGAGGACGATTGTACGGATCATGGGTGCTCCGGCCGAGGAATATATATGCTTTGGCCGTGCATAATTAATCTGGCGGCGGGGCAGAGTCAAGGAGGGAGAGTGAGAGAGAGCAGAAAGCAGGAACTGCTAGAGGGTGCAGGGTTCAGGGGGCAGGGTTCAGGAACTGCCTCGGGGAAGAGATCCCGATCGCCGGGTAGTACCTGCACCCTGAACCCTGCCCCCTGAACCCTGGGGTTTCACTGCTCTCTGCTTTCTGCTCTCTCCCCTCCCCCTCACGCTCCCGCCAAGGTGCGCAGCCGGCGCATGACCTTCTCGCGGAGCGAGGCCGAGCGGCAGATGATGAGCACCGTGTCGTCGCCGGCGAGCGTGCCGAGCACCTCCTGCCACTCTTCGGCGTCGAACGCCACGCCAATCGGCTGCGCCCCGCCGGGAAGCGTATGCAGCACAATCATTTCCCCCACGCCATCGATGGCCGTGAAGAGGTGCGGCAGGAGCGCCTCGAGCGGCGGCCGCGTATCCTCCGGCGAGCTAGTAGCCACCGTGTAGCGCGGCGCCCCGTCAGGCCCCGGCACCCGCCCGACCCTCATCTCCCTCAGGTCGCGCGAGAGCGTGGACTGCGTCACGTCCCACCCCCTCTTGAGGAGGAGCTTCCGCAGCTCCTCCTGGCTCTCCACCGGCCGCGAGTCGATCAGTTCCCGGATGGTCGCCTGCCGCTCCCGCTTGTTCGCCATCGGTCGGCCTCCGTTTGGGGTGGGTGGAGAGGAGAGAATAGTGCGGGGTGGGGGGAGGGGGAAGGGAATGGAGGGGGGAGGGAACAGGCAACAGGAAACAGGGAACAGGGAACAGCCTCGAGGCTGAGGACCATACCGCCAGGAGCCGGTACCTGTTTCCTGTTCCCTGCTTCCTGTCGCCTTCTTCCCACTCTCCATCTTGACATCACCTCGCCGCCTATTTATGCATCCTCCGTGCATAAATTCTCTGTGGGGGTCCTCGGGGCCAGCGGGTATGCCGGGCGGGAGCTGTGCGCACTGGTCGCGCGGCATCCGGGGGCGGAGCTCGCGTTCGCGGCGGCGCATTCGAGGCGCGGCGAGAAGAGCATCTTCGCGGGGCGCGAGGTCACCTTCGTCTCCGCGGACGACGCGCCGCTCGGCGAGACGGCGCTGGTGTTCAGCGCCCTCCCGCATGGAGAGTCGGCACAGTGGGTCGCACGCGCGCGCGAGGCGGGCGCGAAGGTCGTGGACCTGTCGGCGGACCTGAGACCCGGGAACGGCGGAGCGCGCGCTGCCAAGGCGCTCGGAGCGGTGCTCGGCGCGACACCCTACGGGCTCACGGAGCTCGAGCGCGAGGCGGTGCGCGCGGCCGACGTCGTCGCCAACCCGGGGTGCTACCCCACGGCCATCCTCCTGGCGCTCCTCCCGCTCCTCACGCGCGGGCTGGTCGCACCGGGTGCGACCATCTCCGTCATGGCGGCGAGCGGGGTCACCGGCGCGGGATTCAAGGCGCGCGAAGATCTCCTCTTCGGCGAGGTAACCGAGGACTTCCGCCCGTACGCGGTGGGCAACGACCACCGGCATCTGGCCGAGATGACGGCGGTGCTCCGGGGGCTCGATTGCGACGCGGATCTCATTTTCACGCCGCACCTCCTCCCCGTGGCGCGAGGGATCCTCGCCACGATAACCGTCCCGCTGGCCGAGCCCATCGCGAACCCGCTGGCGCTCTGGCGCGAGCACTACGCGCTCGAGCCTTTCATCGAGATCTCGGAGCAGGTGCCGACGCTCCGCGACGTGGTGCGCCGTAACGCGGTGCGCATCACGGCACTTCCCGCGGCCAACGTGCGCACTCCGACGCTCATCGTCATCGCCGCAATCGACAACCTCGTCAAAGGCGCCGCCGGCCAGGCGGTGCAGAATGGAAATCTCCTCCTGGGATTGGAGGAGACGATGGGACTTCCGGTCTGATGCGAGTGATCAAGATTGGGGGCCGGGCTCAGAACGATACCCGGCTGGCACCCGCCATCGCCGCCGCGTGGAACGACGCGCCGGGCTCGGTCTGCGTCGTGCACGGTGGCGGCGACGGCATCTCGGAGCTGCAGCGCGCTCTCGGACTCGAGCCGGCGTTCGCCGGCGGCCGCCGCGTCACCAGCGAGAGCGACATCGACGCGGTGCGCATGGCGCTCTCCGGCTCGGCCAACAAGCTCCTCGTCGCCCGTCTCATCTCTGCGGGGGTGAGCGCGATAGGCATCTCGGGCGAGGACGCCGCGCTCATCGCCGCGCGCGCGGTGGACCAGGCCACGCTCGGTTGCGTGGGCGCGCCGGAGCGCGTGGACGTGCGCCTCCTTCGGCATCTTCTCGATGGCGGCTATCTACCCGTGCTCTCCCCGCTCAGCCGCGACATCGACTCGCTCGCCGGGCGCGCCCTCAACGTGAATGGCGACGACGCCGCTTCGGCGATCGCCGCGGCGCTCGGGGCGTCCGAGCTCCTCCTCGTGGCCGATGTCCCGGGCGTGATAGTCGACGGGAAAGTGGCTCGCACGCTCGACGCCGACTCGACTGAAAGCTGGATCGAACGACGGATCGCTACCGGCGGGATGGCCGCCAAGCTCCAGGCCGCGAGCGCGGCGATTGCGCGCGGAGTGGAGCGCGTACGCATCGGCGACATCCAGGCGATCCTCGACCCCGATGCCGGAACCACGCTCGTACCATCCCGGAGCTTCGCATGACGGTGCTTTCCATACAGAATCCCGCGCCGGGCACGACGCCCGGGGCTGATGCAGCCGATGACAGCGCACTGCTCGGAGTCTATCGCCAGCCGCCGATGACCATCGTGCGCGGAGACGGTGTAGAGCTCTACGACGCCGAGGGGAGGTCGTACATCGACTTCACCAGCGGAATCGGCGTGAACGCGCTCGGCTACGGCGATGCGGGGATCGAGCAGGCGATGCGCGATGCGATGGAGTCGGGCGTGCTGCACACGTCCAACCTCTATTTCACCGCTCCGGCTGGACAGCTCGCCGCGGAGCTCGCGCGGATCTCCGAGCTGGACAAGGTATTCTTCTGTAACTCGGGCGCTGAAGCGAACGAGGGCGCCTTCAAATTCGCGCGCCGGTGGGCGCGCGAGGCGGGCGGGCCGGCGAAGCACGAGATCGTCGCGCTGCGCGGCGCCTTCCACGGACGCCTCTTCGCCTCGCTCGCGGCAACCGACCGTCCGCAGTACCGCGCCCCTTTCCGCCCGCTCGCGGGCGGCGTGCGCGTGGTGGAGCGCGATGAGCGCAGCCTCGACCGCGCACTGCATGCCGAAACCACCGCGGCGCTGATAGTGGAGCCGGTGCAGGGAGAGGGCGGGATCCGAGTGCTCGATCCCGCCTTCCTGCGCGAGCTCCGCGAGCTCACCGCGGAGCGCGGAGTGGCGCTCATCTTAGACGAGATCCAGTGCGGCCTCGGTCGTACCGGGTGGCTCCTCGCACACCAGCGAGCGGGGGTACTCCCGGACATCGTGACGCTCGCGAAGCCGCTCGCTGGCGGTCTCCCGATGGGCGCGGTGCTGGTTTCGAAGGACATCGCGGCCGCGATGCGTCCGGGCGACCACGGCACCACCTTCGGCGGCGGGCCGTTCGTGGCGTCGGTTGCACTCCACGTCATCCAGCGTCTCGCGGATCCCGCGCTCCTCGAGCGTGTGCGCGAGACCGGTGTCTGGCTCGGCCAGCAGCTCGCGGCAATCGCCGAGCGCACCGCCAGGATCCGCGCGGTACGCGGCATCGGTTACATGTGGGGGATTGACGTCATGCAGCCGGCCGGCGACGTGGTGGCGCGCGCCAGGGAATCGGGTCTCCTGATCTGCGGTGCCGGCGAGCACACGCTTCGCATCCTCCCTCCGCTCGTTGCGACGCGCGAGGAGCTCGCTCGCGGACTCGCCGTGCTGGAGGAGGTGCTGTGATGGAGAGCGGCATCGTGCTGCGCCCCGCGCGCATGTGCGACGTGACCGGGATCGAGGAGCTGGTGAACGGCTACGCCGCCGAACGCCTGATGCTCCCGCGCACGGCGGAGTCCATCGAGCTCGCGCTCGACGATTTCATGGTCGTGACCGACGCTCACGGCCACGTGCTCGCCTGCGGCGCACTGAAGATGTACTCTCCCTCGCTCGCCGAAGTGGCATCGGTGGCCGTCGCGCGCGACATGCACGGCCGCGGTCTCGGTACGATGATAGTGACCGAGGTCGAGCACCTCGCCCGCGCCCGCGGCGTCGCGGAGCTGTTCGCGATAACGCTCACCCCACCCTTCTTCGAGTCGCTCGGCTACGAGCGTAGCGACCGCTCCCTCTATCCGGAGAAGCTCCGCCGCGACTGCTCCACCTGCCCCCGCAAGTTCGGCTGCCCCGAGGCGTGCATGAGACGGGGGATGGGGGCGGAGCTCCGCGTCGCGGCGTAGTTGGGAGGGGGGAGAAGAGAGAAAGCAGAAAGCAGTGACGGCCAGGGTTCAGGGGGCAGGGGGCAGGGTTCAGGTACTACCCCGGTGTCTAGCTCTCCTCTCCTAGGCAGTTCCTGAACCCTGAACCCTGAACCCTGAACCCTGAACCCTCGAGCAGTTCCTGCTTTCCGCTTTCTGCTCTCTCTTCTCTCTCATGTTTCCCTCACCCCCGGCCCGTCGTCCTATCCTCACGAGTTGGTAAGAACCGTAAGGACAAAGGAGAAATGGGAATGCACCACCGTATCGCGGCTATCGTAGCGGGGGCGATGTTGATAGGGGCGCCGATTGGGGGCGCGGCGGCGCAGGGGATACCGCTGGTTCCGCAACGTCCGACGATCGGCATCATGGCCGGCGTCAACCTCTCCAAGATCAGTGGGGACGACATCACGAGCGCCGATAACCGGACAGGATTCCTGGGCGGTATCTTCGTGACTTTTCACCTCACCAATACCTTCGCCATCCAGCCGGAAGCCATCTACTCGCAGCGGGGCGCCAGCGACAACAGCGACCCGGACTTCGATGCGACCTTCAAGCTGGATTACATCGATGTCCCCGTCCTGCTGCGCTTCGACATCCCCGTGGTGGGTCCGATCCGGCCTTTCTTCGTGGCGGGTCCGTCGTTCGGGTTGCAGGTGAAGTGCGCGATCGGCGTCGAGGGGCAGGGGGCGAGTGCCTCCGTGGACTGCGATCAGATCGGCCAGGACTCGGACATCCAGTTCGAGAACAAGACCTTCGACCTGAGCGGGGTCGTGGGCGCTGGGCTCGATTTCCGGCTCGGCGGACACACGCTGATGGTGGGTGCGCGTTACCAGCACGGGTTCTCGGACGTCGTGAAGGACGCGTCGGTCAAGAACCGCACCTGGTCGGTAGTGGCGGGTCTGGGATTCTGATGCGCGGGGCGGCACGGGGATAGGTCGACGTCGAAGCATCCGCTTCGATATCGTACGACCGCGCCGTTCCATCGCGATTCGCTATCCAGGATGTAGAACGGGATCACGAGACCCGAAACGTGCGTTGTCGCTGCGCTGTTTCCTCGTCGCGCGTGGCTCGTCTTTCCCGAAACAAGTCGGTTGCAGGGGCCGTATTGGCCGGACAATTCGCCGCCGCTCGAGCGGCTGTGCAGTGAGCGAGAGCGGACGACGTATTCAGCCCGCTGTGGGCTGGAGATCACAACCTGAACGGAGATACTCGAGTATGAAGCGCTCTGTGTTCGGCGTCGCTATGGGTCTGGCGCTGGTGGCCACGGCCGCGAACGCCCAGTCAATGGTGCCGGCGGCAAAGCCAGTGAGCTTCGGGATCGCCGGTGGTATGAGCATGCCTACCGGTGACTTCGGCAATGCATTCAAGTCGGGTTACAACGTTTCTGGTATTCTGCAGTTCCAGCAGCCCAGCTGGCCCGTTGCGCTCCGCATCGAGGCGCAGTACCAGGACTTCAGCGCGAAGGGCGGTGTAGATGCCAGCATGAAGACGATCGGCGGTCTCGCCAACGTGATCTACGCCTTCCCCACCAAGAGCACCGTGCGTCCGTACGTGACGGGTGGTCTCGGCTACTTCCACCTCAAGGCGGAAGAGGGCGATCTCTCGGCGAGCGACAACAAGTTCGGCTTCGACATGGGCGCTGGACTGGACTTCCAGCTCAGTGGCATGAACACCTTCATCGAGGCCAACTGGCAGTCGATTCGCGCTGAAGGCGCGGCGGCGAACCAGATTCCGATTCGCGTCGGTATCCGCTTCTGATTCCGATCGCGCGCCCCTCGGGCGCCTGAAGATCGCGGGCGGCCGCGTGCCGCCCATGCCGTTATACTACTGCCCCGCCCCCAAAGCGGGGCAGTAGTGCATCGTGTCCCTGTGTCGCGCGGATGCCTGCTTCTTGCAGATACCATCCAGCCCGGGCGCGCTGCTGCGACGTTACGGTCGCTGAAAAGGCGCGTCGTTCCAGAGGGGGATAATCGAAAGAACAGGGAGGACGTGATGAAGAACACAATGTGGAGAAGCGCCATAGCGGGTGCCATTCTCGCAGCGGGGAGCGTGCCGCTCTCCGCGCAGGTGGTGGTGTCGAAGCCCGTCCGCTTCGGTATCGCGGGTGGCGCCACGGTTCCAGTGAGCGATTTCAGTGATTTTTCGAAGACCGGCTGGCACGCGGGCGCGCTCCTCGAAGCCGGCGTTCCCCTCTTTCCTTGGGGGCTCAGGATCGACGCGATGTGGAACCAGCTCGCCAAGAAGGAGACGGACATCGGAACGGTGAAGAACCGGATCATCGACGGCACCGTCAACGCCACGTACTCCTTCGGCGGACTCTCGACCACCAAGTTCTATCTCATCGGCGGCCTGGGGATCTACAACATGAAGACCGAGGTGGAGAACCCGCCGATCGTCTTCGCCGCATCCGGGCAGGAAGCACAGGCAAATGCACCGCGCATCGCCCGACAATTCGCGCCTCCTACGGGGCAGATCGGGGAGTTCGGTGACGCCGAGAACACGCAGACCAAGTTCGGCCTGAACGGTGGCGCGGGCCTGCGCTTCCAGCTAACGGGCTTCTCGACGTTCATCGAAGCGCGCTGGCACACGATCTTTACCGAGGGGAATAATACGCAGATGGTACCGATCAGCGTGGGGATCACGTTCTGATCGGGTAGCCGGCTCAGGGCCGATCCGAGCTGCGAGGTAATGGGTCGCCCGATGTCATCCCCGCGAAAGCGGGGATCCATGTTGCCCGGCCGAACATGGATCCCCGCTTTCGCGGGGATGACGATGGCTTATCCCCGCAAGCCGCGGGGATGACGGCGTGGCTGCAACCGGCCAGCGGCCGGTGATGCGCCACGTAGGAGCTGACCCCGTCGCATCCTTACGAAGGCGCGTTCACGAGGGGCATATTGGCAGAAGCCCGTCACCCTCAACGCATCCTTCGAGCATGCGAAGATTTCTCCGCACCACCGCCCTCTGCTTCGCGCCGCTGTTCCTCGCGTGCACATCGGCCTCGGGAGGCGCGCCGGAGCGCGCTGCGGGCGCGGCCGCGGTGCCGGCTTCGCGCTCCGAGCACGCGATGCCACCAGCCGACAGCGTCCCCACGCTCGTGGTCTTCATCACCATAGACCAGATGCGCACGGACTACTTCGATCGCTTCGCGAGCCAGCTCACCGGCGGACTCGCGCGGCTCGAACGCGGCGGCGCGCTCTTTACCAACGCATTCCAGGATCACGCCATCACCGAGACAGCGCCCGGACACGCCACCACGCTCTCCGGTCGCTTCCCGCGTCATACGGGAATTGTGGTCAACAGCGCGGGCGTGCAGGACCCGCAGTCGCCCGTCATCGGCGCACCATCGCTGAACGCATCACCCTTCCGCTTCCGCGGCGGCACTCTGATAGACTGGATCCGCACCAAGGACCCGCGCAGCCGCGCGCTCTCGGTGTCGCGGAAGGACCGCGCCGCGATCCTCCCGCTCGGGAGAGCGCACCAGAGCGTCTACTGGTACGACCCCACCAGCGGGCGCTTCTCTACCAGCACCTACTACGCCGACACGCTCCCCGAGTGGGTGCGCGACTTCAACGCGCGCCGCATCCCGCAGAGTTACGCGGGGAAGAGCTGGAACACGCTTCTCGACTCGGGCTATCCGGAACCGGACAGCCAGTCGGTGGAGAACCACGGAGAGAACTTCACCTTCCCGCACCTCCTGCCATCCGATACGGCCGATGCAGTGCGCTCGCTTCCCGACTTCCCCTGGATGGATGAGGTGACGCTGCAGATGGCGCTCACCGGGCTCCGCGCCCTCGACCTCGGGCGTGGGCCAGAGACCGATCTCCTCGCGGTCTCTCTCTCCACCACCGACGCCGTGGGTCACCGTTACGGCTCCGACTCGCGCGAGCTCCACGACCAGATCCTGCGCCTGGATCGCTCGCTCGGCGCTTTCCTCGATACTCTCTTTTCGATTCGCGACTCGGCGAAGATCGTGATCGCGCTCACCGGCGATCACGGTGTGGCTCCCACACCGGAGGTCTACGCCGCGCGCACCGGAGCCAGCGCGCGTCGCGTCCGCACCTCGAACGTGATAAAGCCCTTTACCGAATCGCTCTCCGCGCGCGGCGTCGATCCGTCAGCGTTCCGCTACGCCGAAGGGATGCTCATCGTGGATCGTCCCGCCCTCGAGCGCGCCGGCTTCGATCCCGATTCGCTCGTGGATGCATTCGCCACCGAGGTGAAGAGGCTCCCGGGCGTCCTCCGCGCCGACCGCTACCCCGAGATCGCCGGCGACTCGCTCGATGACCCGATCGCTCGCCGCTGGTACCACCAGATCCCCCCCGATCTCCCGGTGGAGCTGGTAGTGACGCTCGACAAGTACAGCGTCGGCAGCGGTAACGCCACCGGCATCCACGGCTCTCCCTACGATTACGACGCCAATGTCCCCGTCCTCTTCTACGGCCCGCCCTTCGTCCCGGGACGCTACACCCGCTTCGCCCGCGTTGCCGACCTCGCCCCCACCCTCGCCTGGATCACCGCCACGAAGCCGACGGAGAAGTTGGACGGCGAGGTGCTGTGGGAGGTGGTGAAAGTGGGAGAAAGCAGGAACCACGAGTGAAGAGGAAACAGGAAACAGGAAACTGGAAACAGGTAACTACCTCGGGGTAGAGGGCTCTCCGTCCACGAGCCGGTACCTGTTTCCTTTCTCCTGCGGTTTCCTGCTTCCTGCTTCCTGCTTCCTGCTTCCTGCTTCCTTTCCCTCCCCCCATGCCCCTCTCCCACGCTTTCGACGAAATAAGATTCGGGCCGGATCGGATACTCGATCTGCACGAGCAGCTGCCGAGTGGAACGCAGGCGGTTGCGCGGACGGAGGCATGGTTGAGGGAGAAGCAGGCGAGCGGAGCGCGCGAGGTGCTGGTGATCACGGGGCGCGGCAACAACAGCGAAGGTGGGGTATCGGTGGTGCGAGAGGATGTGCGTCGACTGCTCGCGCGTCTGAGAAGGGGAGGCGTGGTGAAGGAGGTGGTGCAGCACACGGAAGGCTCCTTCATCGTTGCGCTCGCCCCGCTCTCCGCGCTGCGTGATGCACCGCGCAGGCGGCGCGATCCGGTGGCTCCGCGTGCGAGCGATCCCGAGGCGCTGATGGAGCTCACTGCGCAAACACGCGATCTGCTCAGGAAGGTCTCGCTGCGTGCGCTGGAGGAGCTGGGCATCCGCGACCCGGAGCCGTTCGTCCAGCGCGAGATGCTCGATCAGCTCTCGTGCACCGTTCGCTCCATACCCGACTGCGCCGACCGCGAAGAGCGACTGAGAGCCGCGCTCGCGATGCTTCTCGCCGAGTACGACGACCGTTGAGCGGACGTCCGCACCTGTCGCGGGCATAGTGCGGATGATAGACTTGCCAGACTGCCGTGAAGCACCAGCCACATTCCGCGCGGCACTTCACGGTAGAACTCCACGAGATCGTCATGGCAGAGCTGTCGCACAGTGCATACGACATTCTCCTCGCGGAGCTCGCCCAGGTGCTCACGGAATGGCGCTCGATCGTCGAGCCGGGGCTCGGCTCGCGAATCGCGCCAGCGCGTCTCCTGAACTCGCTTCCCGAGATCTTCCCCCGGCTGCTGACGCTGGCGCGATCGGGCGCGGTGGAGATCAACGACGAGCTGAAGCGGCGCATCGCCGTGGACCATGGCTTCGCCCGTCGCGAGGACGTGGTTCCCGTCGAGCAGCTCGCCGAGGAATGGGAGGCGCTCAAGCAGGCGTGTCAGCGCGTGCTGACGCGCCATGGCTTCGTCGGTCCCCTCGCCGAAGAAACGACCAAGCGCATCGATGTCCTGATAGACGACGCCATCGGGTACACGCTCCGCGGCTACTATCAGCGCGAGCTGGACACGTTGCGCGGCCGCGGCCTCGAGCGGCGCGACCAGCGCGAGGAGGATCGGCGTCAGGGCGGCGACCGCCGCGATCCCGACAACAGGTCCGAGACCAGCGACACCGAATCCTGAACCGGCACCACGAATCCACTTCGCCAATGCATCATGACAACTGACCGACTCCTTTGCACCGCCGCCCTCGCGGCGTCCACCCTCATCGCTACCCTTCCGCTCCACGCGCAGGGGGAGGCGCTCCCCGGTTACTCACGAGCGGCGTCGCAGCAGCAGAAGACGCTCGAGAGCCGCGTAATCGCGCGCCCCAGCGCCGACAGCGCCCGTGCCTATTCGCGTTTCCTCTCGAGCGATGTGCACATTGCCGGAACACCCGCGCAGGCGCGCACGCGCGACTATGTGATAGACGCCATGAAGCGGTGGGGGCTCGAGACCGAAGTACGCACGTACGATGTCTGGATGCCGCACACCACCAACGTACAGGCCTGGCGCGTGGCGCCCGATACGTTGATGCTGCACCTCGCCGAGGGGCCGGTGCCGGAGGACTCCACCTCGTGGAGCGTGGAGGAGGCGGTGATCGCCAACGGCTACAGTGGCACTGGCAGCGTCACCGCTCCCGTGGTCTACGTGAATTACGGACTCATCGAGGACTACGCCCAGCTCGACTCCATGGGTGTCTCGGTGAAGGGGAAGATCGCCGTGGCCCGCTACGGCCGCTCGTACCGCGGGATCAAGGCGCGTGAGGCGGAGAAGCGAGGCGCGGTGGGTCTCGTCATCTACAGCGACCCTGAGGACGACGGCTTTGCACGGGGCGACGTGTACCCCGAGGGCCCGATGCGGCCCGAGCAGGGTGTGCAGCGCGGGAGCATCATGAACGGCGATGGCGACCCGAGCACGCCCGGCTATCCGAGCAAGCCGGGCGCGAAGCGGGTGCCGACAGCGGAGCTCGAGGTCGCGCACATCCCGGTCGTTCCGATGTCGTACGGCAACGCCGCCGAGCTGCTGCGCGGCCTGCGCGGAGCGGATGTCCCGCGCGAGTGGCAGGGCGGACTTCCCTTCCACTACCACGCCGGCCCGGGTCCGGTGGTGGCGCACCTGCTGGTGGAGTCGGACACCGCGACCGCGGCGATGAAGCAGATCTGGGACACCTTCGGAATAGTTCGCGGGAGCGAGTTTCCCGATCAGGTGGTGATCATCGGTGGCCACCGCGATGCATGGGGACCGGGCGCGGCCGACAACATCAGCGGTACGATAAGTGTGATGGAGGCCGCGCATGCAGTGGCCGACGCGGTGAAAGCGGGGCACCGCCCGAAGCGCACGATCATCTTCGCCACGTGGGATGCCGAAGAGTGGGGCCTGCTCGGCTCCACCGAGTACGTGGAAGACGATTCGCTCCGCCTCAAGCGCGGTGGCGTCGCGTACCTCAATCAGGACGTCGCGGCGCAGGGTCCCTCCTTCGGCGGCGGCGGCTCGCCGTCGCTCCGCTCCACCCTCCGCGACATCGCGAAGAACGTGAAGGATCCGTCGGGGAAGGGCTCGGTGTACCAGGTATGGCGCGAGCGCGCAGCGATCCCTGACAGCGCCGAGCCGCGCATGGGCGACCCGGGCGGCGGCAGCGACTTCGCCGGCTTCTACAACCACCTCGGCATTCCGATCGCCGAGTGGGGCTTCGGCGGCGCGGGCGGAGTGTACCACTCGTTCTACGACGACTTCCACTGGATGTCGAAGTTCGGCGACCCTACCTTCGCGTACCACGCCACCTCGGCGAAGATCGGAGCGGCGATGGTACTCCGTCTCGCCAACGCGGACATTCTCCCGTACAACTACGTGGAGTACGCCCGCACGATGAAGGGCTACATCCCGAGAGTCACGAAGGCCATCGGTGAGAAGGGGTGGAGCACGAGCGCCGCTTCTCTGGCCACCGCGATAGACCAGATGGAGCAGGCGGCTACCGAGTTCAACTCCACGCGCGATGCGGCGCTCGCGAACGGTGCGCCGTCGAAGAGCGTCCGCAGTAACACCAACGCTGCGCTCCTTCGTGTGGAGCGCGCGCTCACCCGGCCGGAAGGGCTGCGCACGCGTCCCTGGTTCCGCAACCTGATCTACGCCGCCGACGAGAACAACGGCTACGCGAACATGGTCTTCCCGTCGGTGAACGAGGCGATCCGCTCCGGTGACCGTGCGCTGGCCGAGCGCGAGATAGCCGATCTGGCGTCGCGCTTCCAGGCGGCGACCAGGGCGATCCAGGATGCAACGCGCGCGCTCGGTGGTCCCGCGACCGTGGGCGGCGAGAGCGCCACCGGCAGCACGAGCACGACGAAGAACCGTCCGCCGAAGGGTGCGGTGACCGACACCAACTATCGTCCGCCGAGCGATTCGCTCAGGGCGAGACCGGTGCCTCCCGACACCTCTCGCACGAAGTGATCGCGATGTGATGTGGAACGAGGGCCGCGCGATCTTCGCGCGGCCCTCGTTTCACAGATCGCCCGCGACCGCGCCGATATCCGGATCGTCGTTCCCGGGGCGCGGCCGCGCGGGCGGTGGTGGCACCACGCGTGGCACCTCGCTCGAGAGCGGGATGACCACCGGTCGCGTGATGCGCCTGGTTCGCCTGGCCCCGTCGGCGGTCGTGCCGGCGGGAAGGCGAATGCCGGGATCGTTACGTGCCGCGGGGGGATCAGAGCGCCTCGCCAGGCGCACGCGCGCAGCGTACGCGCGCGGAACGATCGCGCCATCGTCGCGCACGACCGCGGGCCCGCGCCCCGCGCTCCGGCGGATCATGGTCGTCCGGCGGCGAGCCACGGTGGAAGCAGTCTCGTTTTCGCTGGCCGTCGCGTGCTGCGAGGGCGTCTGTGCTAGAGGCACGGCGAGGTTGGCGCCACTACGCGATGTAGCCGGGCTGGAGCTCGCAGCTCCGTAGCGCGGCGAGCCCGCGGGTTCCGCGCGCGCTGGAAGAGAGGCGTCCACGTGGATGGACGGATCGAGCACCGGTGCGTGGGCGCGCGGCGGCTCCAGCGCCGTCAACCTCGCGCGCGCAGCGGACGGCGCGCCCAGAGCGAGCGCGCCGCTGCAAACGCACCCCATGCGCGGCGCCAGGTCTATCAGCTCGCGCTCGTGCGCAACGAGCCGCTGCGCGATCTCGAGCGCGATCTCATCGTCCTCGCAGCTCAGCTCCGTGAGCGTGCGGCCGGCATCCACCTGGTCGAGTCGTTCCGCGGAGGGCGCTCCGCCCGGGATCGATACGTAGCGGCGGCGGTCGGGAGGTAGTACGGATTCGAAGTATTCCGGTTGCGCGGCCGGTATGATCCCGCGCTCCTCGAAGGCGAGCAGCAACTCCGCGGGCGAGATGCGCGCGTCGATGGACGGATCCGACGCGGACGGGCAGCTTCCGGCGTATGTGACGTGCACCGGTCGCTCGCCATAGAGCGCGCGCACGTAGCGCGCCGCCGCCACGGGCGGTGACACGAGGTTCATCATGAACGGCGCCAGCTCCTCGCCCGAGCGCGTGAGCCGCTCTACCACCAACGGACAGCTGCAGAGGATCGCGGGTCCGTCGCCGAATTCGTGGAGTCGCTCGAGGCAGGTGCCAGCCACGACTTCGTCGCCCCAGCTCGCCGGGAATGCCACGTCGTAGCCCAGCGCGCGGCAGGCATGCGCGAGCTGCACCGGTGTCGCGGGGAGCGCCGCGAGCACCGCGTCGGCACCCAGCACTACTACCGACGAGGGGTGGGAATCCGGGGTCGAACCGAGCGGCATGGTGGGAGCGCGGAGCGAGAAAGTGACAGCATCAAGATGCACTGCCGATCAGCCTGCTGTCCAGCACGGCCCGTACATTGCGGAAAGGTGCGGCGGGGGTACCGGGCGGAGAGCAACGCTCGGTGCGCGATAGCCGAACGCACTACCGCAGAGATGAGCAGTGCTTGCAGTTCGAATGAAAGAAATCACACGATTGCCCCGCGAGCAACGGGAGTCGATCAGCGCCTACGGCGCAACCACGTCATGGCCAGCGGGCTTCACCATATATGAGCAGGGTGCTCCTGCCGATGGCGTGTTCGTGGTCCTTCGCGGGCAGGTGGTACTGCGCAATCAGGTGAGCGCAGGCCGGAGCTTTGTCCCATGGGTGGCTACGCCGGGTGAGACCTTCGGCGGCGAGGGGCTCGAGGTTGGTGCGCATTACGCCAGCAATGCGCGCGCGGAGGAGGAAAGCGAGACGCTGCACCTCAGCGGCTCGCGCTTCAGCGCTCTGCTTCGCGAGCAGGCATCGCACGCGCTGGCGCTCATAAGACAGATGATGGCCGAGCGCACCGCGCTCCTGGAGAAGTTCGGCCAGTACGCGACGCTCACCGTGGAGCAACGCCTCATAGCTGCGCTCATCCGCATGGCACAGAGCAAGAACGACGAGGATGCCGAGGGCAACGGCGTCGCGACCGTGGTTCCGCGCCGCCTGCTGGGTGAGCTGGTTGGCGCGACGCGGGAGTCCATCTCGCTCGTGCTGGGTCGCCTGTCGTCGGAAGGTCTCGTTCAGCGCGACGGCAACGGCCTGGTGATCACGGATGTGGACCGTCTCGCATCGCGTCTCGCGCAGCCCGGACAGCGCGGCGGGATCGTGGTGTACGACGAGCGCGAGGAGACGCGAAAGCAGCGCGCCGTGGACGCCTGACGACAGAGCCGCTTGTGCGGCGGCGCTCAACGTCACACGATTCACCGTATGATGCTGCTCGTGCTGGCCGCCGTGCTCGTGGCCCTGTTCGTGTGGCGCGCGGCATGGAGCTCCCACGTCGAGCGCTCGGTTGGCGTACGCCTTCCCGCCGGTCCAGATGGGCTCGTACGCGGTACGGAGGCGATCGAGCTCCATCCATCCGCACCAGTTGGCGCGGTTCTTCTCCTCCACGGATTCGGTGACTCCCCACAGAGTCTCGCGTCGCTGGCGAGGCCTCTTTACGAGCGCGGCTTCATCGTGTACGCCCCGCTCCTTCCGGGGCACGGGCGCACGCTCCGCGATTTCCACGCATCCGGGGAAGCGGAGTGGATGGCCGAATCCCGACGCGCGTTCGAACTGCTACGCGAGCGTGACGAGCGCGTGGGAATCGTCGGACTCTCGATGGGCGGGGCTCTCGCCGCACTCCTCGCTTCGGAGGCGAGGGACGTGCGGGCGCTCGCGCTGCTGGCTCCCTACCTCGAGCCGCCTCGCTCGGTGCGCGCGATGGCCGCCGCCGCGCCGGTAGCGGGACTGATCGTGCCGTACATGCGCGGCGGCGACCCGCGTTCGATCTACGATCCCGCCGCGCACGCCGCGGCTCTCGCCTACCGCGCCGTCTCGCCGCGCGCCATCGCGCAACTGGTGCAACTTACCGACCGTGCCCGCTCGCGACTTCCGCTGGTGCGGGTGCCCACGCTCTACATCCAGTCGCGCGAAGACTACCGCATCCCCGTGGCCGCAGCCGAACGTTCCTTCGAGGCGCTGGGCGCGGAGGAGAAGCGACTCGAATGGCTCGCCGGCTGCGGCCAC
>DATCXR010000429.1:0-1650 GCA_036565685.1 Gemmatimonadaceae bacterium | reverse complement strand
CGATCGTGATGCCTGCTGCCACTAGCCGTTCTCTGCGCCCTCTCAGTTCATCCCCGCGATCTCCGCGTGCGCAGGTCCGCGCGATGAACGAAGCGTGCGCCGTTTCTATCTACGCGCCATGAACCGGCGACAAGGACCTGACCCCACCGTTACGGCCGAGCCCGACAATCAGTCCTGAGTGATGGAGTTGCAGAGCCGTACGAGCTGCTCTCACTCAGGCCTGGAGGCCAGTCATGCGTTCCACCATCCACACCTTCGCCAACCTCACGCTCGGCGCGGCCCTGCTGGCCGGTGCTTCGGCGTGTGGCGGTTCCTCGAGAGAGAGCGCCGCGCCCGCGCCGATTCCGTTCTCTCAACCCGATGTGGCGCTGCGCAACGCGCACATCCGCGGCGTGGGGCTCACCGGCGGGACGATGGACATCGAGATGCGCGTCTACAACCCGAACGACTACGATCTCGTCTCGCCGCGGGTGAGCTACCGCATCCTGCTCGGCGGCAAGCACGTGGCCGATGGGCTCGCGGATCCGGACGTGGTGGTCCCGGCACACGACTCCGCCTTCGTGCGCATCCCCGCGACCTTCAGCTACAGCAGCGTCGGCGGCGCCGGCCGCGCGCTGATCGATCGCGGTGCGCTCGACTATCGCGTGCTCGGCCGCATGACCGTCGGGACGCCGTACGGCAGATTCTGGTTTCCGTACGACCGCGCCGGACAATTCACGACGCTCAGCGCGCGACTCCCGTAGAGGAGAAGCGGGGTCAGTTCTTGCATCATGCAAGACCTGACCCCGCTTCTCCTCGCGCGACGGCCCGATAGGCAACGCGTTGCATATCGGGCCGTCGCGCAATACGTTGCGGGTGCAGTAACGAGGACATCTCGCGGCGACCGCGACGCCAAGTATCTGCACGGTCTCCGTCCCGTCCGCAGCGATCCGGATGTACCGACTCACGATTTCAGCGTTCGCACTTCTCCTCGCCACCGCCTCCGCGCGCTCGCAGGAGCCGGCAACACCTCCTTACGAGCTGGGTGAGGTAGTAGTCTCCGCGGAAGAGCCGGTATCCGAGGCCAGCAGCACGCTGCGCGTCGTCACTGCGGACGACATCCGCGCTCACGATGCGCACACGCTCGATGATGCCCTGGAGCTTCTCCCGGGGCTCGACGTGCGAACGGGAAGCGATGGCGTTCCGCGCATCAACGTGCGCGGCTTCCGGCCGCGCCACGTACTCCTCCTCCTCGACGGCGTCCCGCTGAACTCCACGTACGACGGGCAGTTCGACCCGACGCTCATACCAGTGGAGCAGATCGCCTACATCAAGCTCACTCCCGGCCCCTCGTCGGTGCTCTACGGCGCCAATGGGATCGCCGGCACTATCAACATCGTCACGCGGCGAGGCCAGAGCGACTTTCACGGCGAGGCATCGGCGGAAGCACGCGACCGCGGCACCGGTCTCCTGCGCGCGAACGTGTCGGGCGGGAGTAAACGCATCACAGCGTTCGGAAGCGCGAGCGGCTTTCGCACCGACGGCTACACCGCTCCCGTGCCATCGCCTTCCATCTCACGGTCCGGCAGCGAGGCGCTTCGCGGCAACACCGACCGAAAGCGCGCGAGCATCTTCGGCTCGGTCACCGCGGCTGCCACGGACCATCTGAGC
>DATCXR010000390.1:0-8659 GCA_036565685.1 Gemmatimonadaceae bacterium | reverse complement strand
GCCGTCGCCACCACCGCGACGGTGCTGTCCGCACGCTCGCCCGGCGCCGCTCGCACGAGCGGCCAGAGCGACTGCGCCAGGGCGTTGGCCGCCTCGGCGCGCACGTCGGCAGCATCGGATGCGAGGAAGGGGAGGATTACGGGCACCATGTCGGCCCGCTCGAGCCGGCCCATCTCCCGCACCTCTGCCGACGACGCACTCCCCCGACTCCCTTGTGCTCGCACCGCTGGCGCGGAAAGCTGCGCGGAAAGGACCACGAACAGTGCAGGCAGCATGCGATGAGCGAGCGCCAGTGCGCTTGCGCGGGAATCTTCGCGCATCAGGTGGTGTAATGACCCGGCGCTCGCCAGGCGAGCGCCAGGCGAGCGCCGGGTTTCGACGGGTGCTTAGATTGGTGCGGAGTGGTCACGCCAAACAGTAGCGCTCCACACGGGCAGGCGCCATTGAGCGGCTCGATGACGGTACGATTCGAGGCATTCCCTATGGCTCTCCGATGACCGATTCCATCTCCACTCCGATCGCGCGCGAGCGTGCTGCTATCGCTGCGGCGGCCGCCGAGCATGGCGTCATCCCGCCACCGGCGGCGGAGCCATACTACCGGCCGATCTCCAACGAGATCGACGTATTCTCCGTCTGCCACGCGCGCGGCCTGCCGGCGATGCTGAAGGGACCCACTGGCTGCGGAAAGAGCAGGTTCGTGGAGCACATGGCGTGGCGCCTCGGGAGACCGCTCGTGACCATCGCCTGTCACGAGGATCTCTCGGCCAGCGACCTCACCGGGCGCTACCTCATCCGCGGAGGGGAGACCCTATGGGTGGATGGCCCGCTTACCGTGGCTGCCCGGCTCGGTGCCATCTGTTATCTCGACGAGGTAGTGGAGGCGCGCCAGGACACCGTGGTCGTCATCCATCCACTCACTGACGACCGGCGGATACTTCCCATCGACAAGACCGGTGAGCTCGTGAAAGCGGCGCCCGGTTTCCAGCTCGTGATCTCGTACAACCCCGGCTACCAGCATGCCACCAAGGATCTCAAGCCGAGCACGCGCCAGCGCTTCGTGACGCTGGAGTTCGACTTCCCTCCCCCCGCGCTCGAGGCCGAGATAGTGATGCACGAGAGTGGCGTGGATAAGCGCACCGCGAGGGAGCTCGTGGAGCTCGCGAAGAAAATCCGCGCTCTCCGGGATCAGGGACTCGCCGAAGCACCGGGGACGCGGCTCCTGGTTTCCACCGCGCGGCTCATCGCGAGCGGAGTCGCGGCTGATCAGGCCTGCGCCGTGGCGTTGGTCGGCCCACTCACCGATGATCCGGATCTCGTGGCGGCCATCTCCGACCTCGTCACGGCCACGCTCTGAAGGCGTGCGAGCCACCCGATAGCGACACTTGTCCGGAACCGTGCCCCGCATCCGGAGCCGCCGCCGCAGCGGCACCGTCGCCCGACTGATCGCCGTGGCACCCGGTGCTGGCCGCGCGCGGCGCGCCTTTCTCCACTCGCGTGCCAGCGCCGAGGAGCGCTGGGAACAGTGGTTGCTGCGGGTCACGCCCGCGGTGGTCGAGCTGGAGCAGCTCCGCCGCCGGCTCGAGCTCCTGATGGCCGCGTATTACGGGAGAACGATTCCCATCGAGACTGCCGACGACGCGCGACACATCGGGTGGATTCGTCGCTACGTGCTGCGAGCACACGGCGAGCGCGCCGCGAGCGACGCTCTGCCCAGCACGGATGGCGAGCGGGTCCTCCTTCCGAGAGCGCTCGATGCCTCACGCGGCAGGGAAGCAGCGATCGCGCGGTACAAGCTCCTCGCCATGGAGCAGGCGGAGCGAATAGTTCGGGGCACGGTAGCGGGACTCCCCGGACCTGACGAGCATCCGCTCCTTCGCGAGCTCTATCTCCTCTCCGAAGGAGCAGCGATCGACGCTCACCTCGCCCGGCATGTGGGCGGCATACGGCCCACGCTCCTCGCGGCACGCGCTGCGTCACTGGAGCGGCGAAGGCGCCTTCCGTACCTGCTCTCCGCACAGAGAGCGGTGGAAGCGCTGGTGCGTGCATCCCTCGACGCGGCACCCGACGCCGCCAACGCCGGGCTGCCGCTCGCCTCCACGCCCGCGGAATCGCTCGCGTGGGCGCACGCCACCGCGCGTGGGCTCGGCTCGAGCGGGCTGTACGAGCGCGTTCGACCAGTGGCACACTGGGGGATGGTGAACCCGCCGCCGCGGTGGGATCCCGATGCCCTGATGCCCGAAACGGACGAGGTGCTGCGCGGTCTCGTCGAGCGCGCACCGGCGCTCCCGGGGATGAACATCGAGGCGTACGGGGGCGACGGCAAGGGCGATGGCGCGAGACTCACGCCGAAGCGCGATGGCGAGATTGCGATCGACCAGAGTCGCGACGGAACGGCCGAAGGAGGATCGGGTGACAACGGAACTCCGGGCGCACACGCACGCCCGCCGGAACGCGAGCATGGCGACGCGCGCGCCGAAGAGGGATCGAGCTCGCGGGATTCTCTCTCCGACAGCGTCGCCGGCATGCGAGCACGCTCGGTGCCGGCGGCGTCGCCGGGCCATCAGTACGCGGAATGGGACTACGTCACCGCTCGATACCGCGAGCGCGCTGTGACTGTACGCGGTGGGCGAGTTGCCGAGGGCACGGCCCAGTGGGCGCGATCGCAGATGAACGAGCACGCTGCGTCCATTCGCGGTATCCGCCAGCGCTTCGAGCGGCTGCGCGCGCGCCGCGTGCGGCTGCGTCAACAGCTCGATGGGGAGGAGCTCGACATCACCGCTTGCGTGAGCGCGCTTGTGGATCGTCGAATGGGTCGCTCCGACGATGAGCGGCTGTACATGGCGACCAGGGCCACACGTCAGCCGCTCGCCATCGCCCTGCTGGTGGATGTAAGCGGGTCCACCAGCTCGCCAGTGAGCGATGGCCGGCGCATGATAGATGTCGAGAAGACGGCGCTCCTCCTCGCGAGCGAGGCGCTCGCCGCGCTCGGCGACCGCTACGCGGTTCTCACGTTCACCGGGCACGGACCACAGGATGTGCGCGTCCACACGGTGAAGGACTTTGCCGAGGGGAATGGGGAAGCAGTGCGACGGCGCATAGCGGGTCTCTACCCTGGTGGCTTCACTCGCCTCGGTGCGGCGGTCCGGCACGCCACATCCGAGCTGACGCGAGAGCGCGTGCGCCACCGCCTCCTGCTGATACTCTCGGATGGCCGACCGAACGACCTCGGCCACTACATGGCCGACTACGGCGTGGAAGACTCACGCCAGGCGATCAACGAGGCGCGGGCGCGAGGGATCCACCCCTTCTGCCTCAATGTGGACCCAGAGGGGCCGGAGTACCTCGCGCGCATCTTCGGACCCGCAGGCTACGTGACGATCCGGCACCCCGAGCAGCTGCCGCGCGCTCTGCTCCAGGCGGTGCGGACGCTGATCGAGTAGGAGCTCACCGGGAGGGCGCGGCGGGACGCATGGCCGCCGCCATCGGGTCGAGCAGACCATAGCTGCCCATACGCATCTCTCCCCCACCGAAAAAGAGACGCATCCCGAAGGAGATGCTCCAGAAGCTCGACGCGCCATAGAGTGCGTGGGGTCCCGCCGGTCCGCGCTCGTGACGTACGTCGTTATGCTGCAGCTCCACGTACGGACGGACGCTCACGGGAAGATCGGTCGCACGGTAGGCGTACCCGATGGTGTTCACGACCCAGCGAGTCGCTCCGATGGCCGGTGCATCGTGGTGGTAGCGGAAGAAAGCATCCGTGCCCTGCACCCCCTCTCGCTCGTACTCGGGGCGCGTGGCGAGCTCGAAGCGGTAGTACGGCTGGTGGCGCGCCCCACTCCCCATTCCCACGCTCGTCTCGCCGAGGATCGAGTAGTAGCCGTCGTTGCCCTGCGGCCAACTCTTCGATGCTTCCGCCAGAGCGTAAAGGTTGCCGAAGCCGTACGAGCGCTGGTGGCGCAGCGCCACGTTCGCGAGCTTCGTCCTCTCCCCCCCGCCGTGTCCGTCCTGCTTCACGTCGGCGTACGAGGCCGACGCCTCCCATGGAGTCGAAGGTCCGAACCCACCGCCGAAGCGCTGCCCAAGGCGCATCGACCAGGAATCACCGAAGCTGCTTACGTTGCTGAAGTCGTACGGCCCGGTCGGCTCCGCGCCTCCGAAGATTCCCGCCTCGACGCTCGTGCCACCGCGCGTGAGATACTGCGCGTTGACCGTCCAACGCTCGAGGATCTGCGACAGATGGTGGTTCGTAGGGTACTTGATCGGAGGGCGCGACATCGGGTCATCCGTTCCGTATGGAGCGAAGCCCTTTCCTGCCGAAAGCGAGAACGCTCCTGCCGCCGAGCGCCACACGTTCGCACTCAGCATCGCCTCGTGCAGGAGCGTGTGCGGGTGGCGGCTGTCTATGAATCCTTCGCCCCAGGCGCCGTAGCTCGTCTCACCGTCGCGCTGCGTGAGCCCCTCGAAGTTGAGCGTCACCCGAAGCGCGAAGCGCGAGCCCGGCGAGAGGACATCCGCCATCATGGCTGGCTGCGTGAGGTAGAGCTCCCATGCGTGCGGAGCCACATCCGGGCCGCGCGACTCGCTCCCCGTGAGCGTCGGAATGGCCTGCGCCATCCCCCCGAGAGTCCATCCGTCGCCGAGCGGCAGCATCCACATTTCGTGAGACATGGTATTCCGGTGGTCGTGCGACTCCCGAGCGCGCGACGTAGTGTCCGATCGCGTCGTGGCTTCGGTAGCGTGCGAGTGCGAGTGCTGAGCCGCGGCCGCCGGGGCGGTCGCCGAGATCGCCGCGATCGCGGCAACCGCGGCGAGCGACGCAGCGGTGATCAGGCGCCGGAACACGGTGATCATTGATAACTGCTTCATCTGCTGTGCTTGTACATCATGTCCACCAGCTCATCGTACATGGCGTCGGCCTCCGCCGGATCATCCGAGCGGATCGCGGCGGCGGCGCAGTGCTTGAGATGGTTGCGTACCAGCTCGCGTCCCACGGCACGCAGCGCCTCGTGTACCGACGAGATCTGCGTGAGGATGTCGGCGCAGTAGCGATCGGCCTCGACCATATTCTGCAGCCCTCGTACCTGCCCCTCGATCCGGCGGAGTCGCTTGAGGTTTCGATCCTTGATGTCGGGATCCACTCCCACCGCCTTCCGACCTTCGGTCAATGCGCCGCCGTCCAGCGCGCAGCCGCAGGTTGGAGGTGCCAGAGTCTCGCGCCGCGGCAGCTCTTTAGCGGATCTGGTCGTCTTGTTCGCCATACTCTTCACGCTCCTTCACGTCTCGTAGGGTGCTTCATGCGATGCGAGCGCTGCGCAGCCGCAGGCTGTTGGTTACCACGCTCACCGAGCTGAATGCCATCGCTGCGCTGGCGAGGATGGGACTCAGCAGGATGCCGAACGCGGGGTAGAGAACGCCCGCCGCGATCGGGATGCCTACCACGTTGTAGATGAACGCCCAGAACAGATTCTGCTTCATGGTGCGCATGGTACGCCGCGACAGCTCTATGGCCTGCGCCGCGCTGCGCAGGTCTCCGCGCATGAGCACTACATCGCCTGCCTCCGCCGCTATGTCGGTGCCCGTACCGATTGCCATCCCTATGTCGGCCTGCGCGAGCGCCGGCGCATCGTTGATTCCATCTCCCACCATCGCCACGACGGCACCGCTCTCCTGCAGCCGTCTCACCTCCTCCACTTTCCCCGCCGGGAGCACTCCTGCCACGACGCGGTCTATACCCGCCTCACGCGCGATGGCCCTGGCCGTGCGCTCGTTGTCGCCGGTGAGCATCACGGTCTCGAGCCCCATGGCGTGGAAGCGCCGAATAGCATCACGCGACGTCGCCTTGATCGGGTCGGCCACGGCCACGAGCCCTGCCAGCTCGTATCCTTCCGAGCCGGCGGGCGCCACCGCAGCGTACATCGGCGTCCGGCCGAGCGAGGCCAGCTCACTCGCCGTATCCGCGAGCGGTGCGACTTCCACTCCGCGCTCGGCCATGAGCGAGGAGTTGCCGACAGCGATCCCTACACCATCCACGACGCCCGCCGTCCCCCGCCCGGTGAGCGAGTCGAAGCTCATCGGCGCTACGAGCGCGAGCCCGCGGTCGCGAGCGTGTTTCACGATCGCCTCGGCGAGAGGGTGTTCGCTCGCGCTCTCCAGCGAGGCTACGAGTTGCAGCAGCCGTTCAGTGTCCGTCGTAGCGCCCGGCACTCCGCTCATGCTAGCGACCAGCGCCGGAGCGAGGACCACGTCGGTCACCGTCGGCTTCCCCTCGGTTACGGTGCCCGTCTTGTCGAGGACCACGGCCGTGACATCGCCAGCGCGCTGCAGCGCCTCGCCACCCTTGATCAGCACCCCGAGCTCGGCACCTTTGCCCGTAGCCACCATGACGGCGGTCGGTACGGCCAGGCCCATCGCGCAGGGGCAGGCGATGATGAGCACCGCCACCGCCGCGGCGAAAGCGCGTACGCCCGGCGCTGCGCCGGCCGCGACGAACCAGATCACGAACGTCGCGATCGCGATCGAGATCACCACCGGCACGAAGATGCCGCTCACCCGATCGGCGAGCCGCTGAATGGGCGCGCGCGACCCCTGCGCATCGCGCATGAGCTTCACGATGCGCGCGAGCACCGAGTCGGAGCCCAGGGTGGTGGCAGTGTAGCGGAAGCTTCCCGTTCCGTTGATGGTTCCGCCTATGACGCCGTCGCCGATCCCCTTCTCCACCGGCAGCGATTCGCCGGTCAGCATCGACTCGTCCACCGCGCTCCGTCCGCCGGTTACCTGGCCGTCCACCGGGATTCGCTCACCCGGGCGCACGATCACCGTGTCGCCGCGAACGACCTGCTCGGCGGGTAGGTCTATTTCGACGCCGTCGCGGAGCACGCGCGCCGTCCTGGGCTGCAGCTTCACCAGCGCGCGAAGCGCAGACGACGTGCGCCCCTTCGCGCGCGCCTCGAACATGTTCCCCGTGAGGATCAGCGCGATGATGATGATCACCGCTTCGTAATACACGTCCGGCGCGATGCCGCGAGACACGAAGAAGCCGGGCGCCAGAGTGGCCACGAGCGAGTACAGGAACGCCGCCCCCGTCCCCACCGCGACGAGCGTGTTCATGTCGGCGGAGTGGTGGCGGAATGCGGCCCAGGCGCGGGTGTAGAAGTGCCGTCCCGCCCAGGCCATCACGCCAATCGTGAGAAAGAGCAGGATGTAGGAAAGCACCGCGGCAGGTATCGCGTACAGCCACGGCAAGGCGTCGCGCAAGGCGGGCGTGAAAGTCTCCATCGACCAGCGCATGAACGGATCGGCCACCACGCCGCTGCCGCGATGGATGGCCGACATGAGCGGCATCGAGATGAGCATAGCCAAGATGCCCGCGACCCCGCTCGCGATCGCCTTGCGGCGGAGCACACCCGTCTCCTCCGCCTGCGCGCGGTCACGCTCTTCCTGCTCCTCGAACGCGGTCTGATCGGGCGACGCGAGCTCCGCGCCGTAGCCGGTCTTTCGAATCGCATGCACCAGATCATCCGGAGTGATCAGGGCGGGATCGTACGTCACCGATGCGCTCTGCATCATCAGGTTGACCGCCGCGTCTTCCACCCCCGGCTGCTTCGCGAGAGTGCGCTGCACGCGCGCCTGGCAGGCCGCGCAAGTCATCCCCGTGACGGGGATGGTGATCGCCTCGCGCGAAGCGGTGCTCGCCGAGTCATTCGCGGCGGCGGTGGCGTTCGCGCCGCGGGGGACGTCCGCCGCCCCACGCTCCGTTTCAGTTTCTGTCCTGGCTCTCGTCGTTCGCATCATCGCTCCCCCTCCTGCCTCTTCGCTGCCCTCTCCCCACTTGCTCTGCTGTCCCGGCCGGCGCAGACCCGCGCTCGGCGAGGAAGAAGTACCAGTTCACCCAGGCGATGGCCGCGATGCCCGCGGCGACCACCACCCAGTCGAGCGGCGTCATGACCGCCCGCCTCCGTCGGGCTTCGGCGCGGCGCGGCCGAGCTGCACCGGAGCCGCAGGCCCCACCTGGTAGCCGGCATCCTCGATCGCGTTCTCGATCGCCGCCGGCGAGCTGCGCGAGGGATCGTAATCAACCGTCGCTGCGCCGATTTCCACTTTCTTCACGTCCACGCCGTCGAGCTCCTGCAGCGCGCTCTTCACCGCGCTCACGCAGTGGCCGCATGACATCCCGGAGATCTCGAGTTCCAGAGTCGCCATCTGCCCGCTCCTCGAAAGGGTTCGTTGGAGGCGGGCCATATACCCGCCACGGGTATAAGTCTAGATACCCCCCACCCCTATGTCAACAAGCGGACGACTGGATCAGGCCGTAGTGCGGGTCCATGGCGGCTGGGTCAGATGGTCGCTACGGGCGGTTCATCGCGCGGACCTGCGGAGGCGGAGGTCGCGGAGGGGAACCGAGAGGACGCGGAGAAGGCTCCGTACTATAAGGCGCTCTCTGGCCGCTCCGGCTGCAGCTCGGCGTCCAAGTCCCTCTCGGTCAGGGGCGCGGAGAACGCGGAGGAGCGCGGAGAACGCGGAGAAATGCCGTAGGGCAGAGATCCCGAACAGGAGCTTTTGGGGAACTGCTCTCGCTCCTGGAGCCGTGCCCGCCCGGGCAGAACTGGAGGCGACGGAGCAGTTCCCCTTTATTCTTTCTGCCGCTTGCGGCTGGTAGCTT
>DATCXR010000388.1:0-4006 GCA_036565685.1 Gemmatimonadaceae bacterium | reverse complement strand
GGCGTGGCCCGTCTATACGGCCACGCCGGGGCAGGTGGTGGGGCGCGCCGCGGACGGCGCGGCGATCGTGAAGACTGGCGACTCCACCATCCGCGTGGAGGAGGTGCAGTACGAAGGTGAAGCGAGCGGTGCGCCGCGCTGGCGCATCGGTACACGGCTGGGTGTGGAGACGATCAAGGTGCTGCTGTCCATGAAGGCCGCTCTGTCGGAGATCGAGCGGGCGATGGGCGCGGCCACGGTTACGGGAGGGGAGCAATATGGTGCCGGCTGATTTCACTACGCGGCTCGAGAGCGTGGTAATCGCGCCCGATGCCACGATCGCCCAGGCCATCAGGCAGCTCGAGGACGCGGGAACGCGCGCGCTCCTCGTGACCGGCGAGGACCGCCGCCTCCGCGCGCTGCTCACCGACGGTGATGTGCGACGCGCGATCCTCACCGATGTCCCCTTCGACCGGCCGTGCATCTCCATCGCGAACGAGAAGCCGATCGTCGCGCGCGCCGAGGTGACGCGGCGCGAGGCGCTGGAGATCATGGACCGCGGCCGCGACGACTTTCTGATCAACGAGCTGCCGGTGGTGAACGACGACGGCGGCGTGGTGGGGCTCCTCCTGCGGAGCGACCTCGACTCGGGGTACCTCCCCGAGCTCTCGGCGGTGATCATGGCGGGCGGCTTCGGGAAGCGACTCATGCCGCTCACCGAGAACACGCCCAAGCCGATGCTCCCGGTGGGCGACCGCCCGCTCCTCGAGCGGACCATAGACCGCCTGCGCGAGGCCGGCGTGCAGCGCGTGGCGATCAGCACGCACCACCTCGCGGATCGCATCATCGACCACTTCGGCAACGGGGCCGCGCACGGTGTGGAGCTGGGCTACCTCTCCGAGGACCCGCCGCTCGGCACCGCCGGCGCGCTCCGCCTCCTGGAAGACGTGCGGGCTCCGATGGTGGTGATCAACGGTGACGTGCTCACCGGCGTGGACTTCCGCGGGATGCTCGCCTACCACCGCGAGCACGACGCCGCGGTCACGGTCGGCGTGCGCCGCTGCGAGCTGCAGATCCCGTACGGGGTCCTCGAGTGCGAGGGCCCGCTCATCCGCGGTGTGAGCGAGAAGCCGCGGCAGAGCTTCCTCATCAACGCGGGGGTCTATCTCATCGAGCCGTCGGCGCTCGGGAGCATTCCGGAGGGACGCCGCTTCGACATGACCGATCTCATGGCGGCGCTCATCGCGGAAGGGAAGCGGGTGGTCTCTTTCCCGATCATGGAGTACTGGCTCGACATCGGCCAACCGGCCGACTACGAGCAGGCACAGGTGGACATCAGAATGGCGAGGCTCGAGAGATGAACGTACTGGTCACCGGCGGCGCCGGATACGTGGGATCCACGCTGGTTCCCATGCTGCTGAATAGAGGAAGCAGGGTCCGGGTACTCGACTCGCTCATGCACGGCGGCGATCCGCTGCTCGGCTCGTGGGCGCACCCCTGCTTCGAGTTCGTGAAGGGCGACGTGCGCGACGCGGCCGCGGTGCGCGATGCGCTCGAGGGGATGGACGCGGTGGTGCACCTCGCCGCCATAGTCGGCGACCCGGCGTGCGCGCGCAACCCCGACGAGGCGAAGGCGATCAACCTCGAGGCCTCGCTCGCGCTGATAGACGCCGCGAAGAAGGCGGGCGTATCGCGCTTCGTGTTCGCGTCCACCTGCAGCAACTACGGGAAGATGAAGGACCCCGATGGCTACGTGGACGAGGGCTCCGAGCTCTCGCCGGTGTCGCTCTACGCCGAGACCAAGGTCGCGGTGGAGCACGCGCTGCTGGATGCCGGGAGCGACAACGGCTTCGCCGGGACCCCGCTCCGCTTCGCCACGGTGTTCGGCGTCTCGCCGCGGATGCGCTTCGACCTCACGGTGAACGAGTTCACCATGGAGATGCTGACGAAGGGGAAGCTCGTCGTCTTCGGCGAGCAGTTCTGGCGGCCGTACGTGCACGTGGCCGACGCGGGGCGGGCGATCATCAAGGTGCTCGAGTCGCCCGCGGAGAGCGTGCGCGGCCAGGTCTTCAACGTGGGCTCCACGAATCAGAACTACCAGAAGCAGCAGCTCGTGGAGCTGATCCAGCCGCACGCGCCCGAGGCGAAGGTGGAGTACGTGCACAAGGCCGAAGACCCGCGCGACTATCGCGTGTCGTTCGCGCGGATCAACGACCGGCTGGGCTACGAGACCACGCGCGACGTCCCCGATGGGATTCGCGAGGTGGCGCGGCTCGTACGCTCGGGCGTGATACAGAACTTTGGTGACGCGAGGTTCCGCAATTGACCGCCACCGGTAACGGCGCGGTGACGCTGGCCCCCGAGTCGGTGCCGCCTCCCGGCGGCGCCGGCCCGGCCGAGGGCACCGCCGCGCCGATAGCGCCCGGCGCGCCGGCTGCCGCGGGCTTCGTTCCGCTCTGCGTTCCCGAGCTGCGCGGCAACGAGTGGACGTACGTGAAGGAGTGCCTCGACACCAACTGGGTGTCGTCGGTGGGTGCGTACGTGGATCGCTTCGAACACGCCATGGCCGACCGCGTGGGCGTAGCACACGCGGTGGCCACGGTGAACGGCACCGCGGCGCTGCACATCGCGCTGCAGCTAGCCGGCGTGCGCGCCGACGACGAGGTGCTCGTCTCGACGCTCACTTTCATCGCTCCCGCCAACGCCATCCGCTACGTCGGCGCGCACCCGGTGTTCATCGACGCCGAACCGGATCACTGGCAGATGGACACGGCGAAGCTGGCGAGCTTCCTCGAGAACGACTGCGAGCGGCAGGGCGGCGAGCTGCGCGACCGCGCCACGGGGCGGCGCGTGAGCGCCATCGTGCCCGTGCACATCCTGGGGCACCCGGTGGAGATGGGCGCGGTGCTCGAGCTGGCGAAGCGCTACGGGCTGAAGGTGGTCGAGGATGCCACCGAGAGTCTGGGCGCTACCTGGCGCGGTCGGCCTGTGGGGCAGCTCGGCGACATCGCCTGCTTCTCCTTCAACGGGAACAAGCTCATCACCACGGGCGGCGGCGGGATGCTCGTCACCGACGATGAAGCGCTCGCGAAGCGCGCGCGGCATCTCACCACGCAGGCGAAGGACGATCCCATCGAGTACGTGCACGCGGAGGTGGGCTACAACTACCGGCTCACCAACGTTCTCGCCGCGCTCGGCGTGGCGCAGATGGAAGTGCTGGACGAATACATCGAGCAGAAGCGCGCGATCGCGGCGCGCTACGCCGAGGGGCTCGGCGACGTCCCCGGGATCACGCTCATGAGCGAGGCGCCGTGGGCGCGGAGCGTCTTCTGGCTCTACACGGTGCTCGTGGACGAGCGCGTGTACGGGATGGACTCGCGCGCGCTGCTGCGCACTCTGGGCGAGCGGAAGATCCAGTCGCGCCCGTTGTGGCAGCCGCTGCATCTGAGCGGCGCGCACCGCGGCGAGTCCACTACCGAATGCCCGGTAGCCGAACGTCTAAACCGCGAGGCGTTGAGCCTTCCGTGCTCGGTGGGGCTCAGCGAGAGCGAGCAGGCGCGCGTGATCGAGGCGATCCGCGAGCGGATGCCGAAGCGGGTATAGGGATGACTGGAGTGAGGCGTCGGGAGCTGTCACGCGTTCGCGCGCTCGGCCGTCTGGCCGGTTCAGCGCGCGAGCGTGGACCTCTCGCTCCCCGGGAGCGGGAGCGTCACGTCGGTCGGGACCGAGACGCCACGAGTGCCGTAGCGGAAGTAGCGCTTGAGGGAGAGGAAGTGTCGCTCGTACAGCTTCCAGCTGAGGACCGCGATCGCCACGGTGATGGCCGAGAGCACTATGCATATGGCCGTAGCCGCGGGGATCTGCGATCCGAAGACGAGGGGCGGATCCTTCACCCAGGAGCGCGGCCACGCCACGTAACGCACCAGCCCCTGGAAGACGTACATCCCGTAGCTGTAGCGTCCGAAGAAGCGCATCACGGGGTGGGTGAAGATGCGGCCGAGCGGCGAGCCGGCGGGCGCGGCGACGG
>DATCXR010000338.1:0-6206 GCA_036565685.1 Gemmatimonadaceae bacterium | reverse complement strand
CAGCTCAAGGAGTGATCTATCACGAGACAAACCATTTCCCTCGCCCCACCGGTGGAACGCGCAGTACTCGTGGGGGCGCCGATAAAGGGGAAGCGCGCGCGGCTGGAGCTGGTGGAGCACCTGGAGGAGCTGGCGGAGCTGGCCGATACGGCTGGAGCGGTGATCGTCGGCGAGGTCACGCAGGCGCTGGACAAGCCCAATCCCGCAACGTACCTCGGCAAGGGAAAGCTCGATGAGCTGCGCGACGCGGCGGAGCGCGACGAGGCGACGCTCATCATCTTCGACGACGAGCTCTCGCCCGCACAGGCCAGAAACGTGGAGCAGGCGATCGGCGTGCGCGTCATGGACCGCGCGGAGCTGATACTCGACATCTTCGCCACGCGCGCCCGCACGAGCGAGGCGAGGATGCAGGTCGAGCTCGCGCAGCTCCGCTACATGCTCCCGCGCCTGACGCGGATGTGGACGCACCTCGAGAAGTTTCGTGGCGGCATCGGCATGCGCGGCCCGGGCGAGACCCAGCTCGAGACCGACCGGCGGCTCATATCGCACAGAATCCGCGTCCTCGACGAGCGACTTTCGGGCGTTCAGAAAGCGCGTGCGGTGCAGCGCCAGTCGCGCGACTCGTTCTTCAGGGCCGCGCTCGTGGGCTACACCAACGCCGGCAAGTCGTCCATCCTCCGCTCGCTCGCCCTGGCCGACGACGTGTTCGTGGAAGACCGCCTCTTCGCCACACTGGACCCGCTCACCCGGGAAGTGCAGCTGGGCGACGGCCAGAGCGTGCTCGTCACCGACACGGTGGGCTTCATCCGCAAGCTGCCGCACCACCTGGTGGCTTCATTCAGGGCGACGCTCGAGGAGGTGGGCGAGGCGGACCTTCTCCTCCACGTGATCGACATAGCCCACTTGGGGTGGGAGGAGCGCGCGCAGGTCGTGGAGGGGGTGCTGACCGATCTCGAAGTGGGCGAGGTGCCGATCCTGCACGTCTTCAACAAGATCGATCAGTTGGAGCACGGGGAGCTGATCGCGCTGGAAGACCGCATTCAGCGCGCGATGCCGAACTCGGTCTTCGTCTCGGCCGTGCTGCCGGACGGGCTCGAGCCGCTGCGTCGCGCGCTCGTCACCGCGAGGCGGCAGCTGCGACCCACCACCGTGCTCCGGCTGCCGCTGGGCGATGGGAAGCTGCTGGCTGAGCTGCACCGGACTGGCGAGGTGATTTCGCAGCACGCCGAGGGCGACGAGTGGGTGGTCACCGCGCGTCTCGACCCGGCTACGCTCGGTCGCCTGCGGAGCTCCCAGGTGAGCATAGCGGGGGATCAGGAGCCGCCGGCGTCGCCGGCATCGACGTAAGCCGTTCCTCCCACACCAGGCGCAGCATCGCTATCGCACCCTCGGGGCAGGCGTGTACGCAAAGCCCACAGCGCGTGCACACGTCCTGATCGAGGGTGAGTCGCGCGGGCGGTCCCGCGGTGAGCGAGAGTGCGCCTGGATCGCAGACCTTTACACACTTCCCGCAGCTCGTGCAGCTGTCGTCCACGTGGGGGAGGACGGTGCAGTCGAAGCAGCGCGCGGCCTCGCTGGCGATTGTCTCCGTGGCGCCCGATGCGTGGTCGGCAAAGGGGTCCACTGGTGGAAGCGGCTCGCCGAACGGATCCGCTGGAGGGAGCGAGCCGGCGGACGGCGCGCCGCGCCGCGTGCCGAGTGCCCTCGGTGCACGGGCCGCGCTCCACGACTCGATCTCGACCCAGGCGGACGATGTGGCGATGCTCACCTGACTTTGCGTCAGTGCCGCGTGCAGCTGCCAGGCGGCGCGCTTACCGTCCGCCGCCGCGTGCGCTATGGAGCGATGCCCGAAGGCGCACGCGCCGCCGGCCCACACGCCGAACATCGAAGTCTGCAACGTATCCGGATCCACGGCGATGAAGCCGTCCGCACCGCTCGCGACGTCGGGCCAGAACGCCATCACGTTTGCGGCGCGCGCGCCGGCCACGACCACGTTGTCGCAGGGAAGCACCATGGCCGAGCGGTCCGTGCGTCGCACCACTTCCACCGCGAGGAGGTCGTTCGCCGATCCCTGCAGGCAGCGCGAGCTCTCCCACCCGAAGTCGAGCGCCACCCCTTCCTCGGCGGCGGCCGCGAGCATCTCCGGCGCCACCGTGCAGACGGACGCCTCCTCGCGCAGTACGAGACGGACGCGAGCGCCGGGGAGGCCGCTCATGAGCGCGCGCCGCACGATCGTCCGCGCGGCGTCGACCGCCAGCACTCCCTCACCCACCACGACCGTGGTGCCGGTAGGCGTCCGGCCCTCCGAGAGGAGCTCCATGGCGTCCATCACACGAGGGTGCTCGCGTAGATCGGCAAAGGCCGGCTCCCGCGCCTCTGAGGCACCGACCGCGAGGAAGATGGCGTCGTAGCCATCGGCGAGGAGCGCGCGAAGGTCGCCACTATCGGCTATCTGACGCCCGCCCTCGAACGCGGCCCCCATGGAGAGGATGGCTGCGCTCTCCGCGCGCGCGCCATTTACCGGAAAGCGAAAGGCCGGGATCGCGCGCGTCAGCACGCCACCCGGCTCGCTGGCGGAATCGAAGATCACGCACTGGTGGCCGAGCAGGATGAGATCGTGCGCGCAGGCGAGCCCCGCCACGCCGGCACCGATGACCGCAACCCGCTTCCCCGAGCGGGGCGCGCCAAGCGCGGAGAGCGGATCGAGCCCCACGAGACCGGCCACTGATCGCACGTCGTGCGCGCTCGTGCACGGGCCGCCCGTTGGGTAGGATGGGATGACGGGTGGGGAGAAGCCCGCCGCGAACCTCTCCATCCCGGCCACGTCCACCGGGGCGCCGAAGTAGCGGCGGCGGCAGGCGCTCTCGCAGGGCGCGTGACAACCGTGGCCGCAGCTGCTGGCGAACGGGTTCGCCGCCCTCGCGATCCTGTACGCGCTCTCACGATCACCCGTGCGCAACGCGTCGGCCATCGCGGGCACATCCACGCCCAGCGGGCACCCGTTGCCTCGCGAGCACGGGACGAGCGAATTGATGCCTGTGCCCGCCAGTGGAAGGGGGTAACTCTTCGCTTGAACGCTCAATCGGCTCTCGTTAAGTTCTCGCGATTGGCCGGTGCGCGCGCGCCGGCGTGGGGTCCATGGACGGCGCGCGAGGAGTCATACACGGGAGAGACTGCCGACAGCCTCCCGAAGTTACTGGCCGCGCTGAGCAGCGGCGCCATTTATCATGCATCCATGAGCACATTCAAAACACTCTCGCGGACCGTCCGGGATGGTGACGCGGTCTGCGGTGTAGTCGGACTCGGATACGTCGGCCTCCCACTCGCGATCGAGATGGGGAAGGCGTCGCTCCGGGTCATCGGCTTCGAGAAGTCGGAGCAGGTGGTTCAGCGGGTCAATGCGGGGCGCAGTCACATCGGCGATGTGTCGGCCGCCGACGTCGCCGCGCTGAGGGAGAAGGGGCTTCTCGAAGCCACCCTCGACATGTCCCGGCTGGCCGAGTGCGACGTGATCTCCATCTGTGTTCCGACGCCTCTTGGCAAGACGAAGGATCCGGACATGTCCTTCGTGGTCGCGGCCACGGAAGCGGTGGCCGAGGCGCTCCGTCCCGGGCAGCTGGTTGTGCTCGAGTCGACCACGTATCCCGGCACCACGCGCGAAGTGCTCCTCCCGACCTTCGAGCGCAAGGGGCTCTCGGTGGGCGAGGACTTCTTCCTCTGCTTCTCGCCGGAGCGCGTGGACCCGGGGAACGCGCGGTGGCACACTAAGAACACTCCCAAGGTGCTCGGCGGCGTCACTGCCAGATGCACCGAGCTCGGGAAGCTGATCTACGAGCGCTTCATAGACGAGGTGGTTCCGGTGAGCTCGCCGGAGGCGGCCGAGCTCGCGAAGCTGCTGGAGAACACCTTCCGCATGATCAACATCGGTCTCGTGAACGAGATGGCTGTGATCTGCGACAAGCTCGGCGTGAGCGTCTGGGAGGTGATCGAGGCGGCATCGACCAAGCCGTTCGGCTTCATGAAGTTCGTCCCCGGCCCCGGCCTCGGTGGCCACTGCATCCCGCTGGATCCGCACTACCTCGCGTGGAAGATGCGGACGCTGCACTACAAGACGCGCATGATCGAGCTGGCTGGCGAGATCAACACCGAGATGCCGGCCTTCTGGGTCAGCAAGGTGGCCGACGCGCTCAACGATGTGGCCAAGCCACTGCGCGGGTCGCGCGTTCTGGTACTCGGTGTGGCGTACAAGAAGGACATCGACGACCTGCGCGAGTCGCCCGCGCTCGAGATACTCGATCTCCTCGTGAAGAAGGGCGCGATCGTGAGCTTCCACGATCCGTACATCAAGGAGATCGTGGACGACGGTCACACGCCGCCGGGCGCGGTGGGGAAGTCGGTGCCGCTCACCGACGAGCTTCTGCGCGAGTCCGATGCGGTCATCGTAGTCACCGACCACTCCGCGATCGACTACGCGCGCGTCTGTCAGATGTCGTCCATCGTCATCGACACCCGCAACGCCTGCGCGCGGAGCGCGTCGCCCCGGCTCGAGCAGAGTCCAGTGGTAGCGGCGCGTGTCTGAGAACGGCGCGGATCGACGGTATTCGATAGCGGTCGTCGGCTGCGGCCGGATCAGCGAGCGCCATCTCGACGCGATCGCGAGCCAGCCGGCGCTCCGGCTGGTCGCGGTCTGCGACGAGGTAGAGGAGCGCGCGCGCACGGCGGGCGAGAAGTGGAGAGTGCCCTGGTTCACCAGCTACGCCACGATGCTCGAAGAGGCCCCGGCCGACATCATGGCGGTGTGCACTCCGAGCGGGCTCCATCCGCGCCACGGAATCATGGCGGCCGAGCACGGGCTGCACGTGATCTGCGAGAAGCCGATGGCCACGCGGCTCGAGGAAGCCGACGCGCTCGTACGCGCGTGCGATGAGGCGGGCGTCCAGCTCTTCGTCGTCAAGCAGAACCGCCTCAATCCCGCAATCCAGCTCCTCAAGCGGTCCGTCGAGCTGGGTCGCTTCGGCCGCATCTATCTCGCCAACACCACGGTGCGCTGGAACCGGCCGCAATCATACTACGACATGGCACCCTGGCGCGGCACCTGGGAGTTCGACGGTGGCGCCTTCATGAACCAGGCGAGCCACTACGTGGACATGATCCAGTGGCTCGTGGGTCCCGTCGAGTCGGTCGTGGCGCGCACGGCGACGCTCGCGCGGCGGATCGAGAGCGAGGATACGGGGATCGCGCTCCTGCATTTCCGCAATGGTGCGCTGGGCACCATCGAAGTCACGATGCTCACCTATCCGCGCAACATGGAGGGCTCGATCACCATCATCGGCGAGCGCGGTACGGTGAAGGTGGGCGGTACGGCACTCAACCGGATCGACAACTGGGAGTTCGCCGAATACGACGACATCGACCGCGAGGCGGAGCTCCTCAAGGCGGCGCCGAACCCACTCTCGGTGTACGGCTCCGGGCACAAGCCGTACTACGCCAACGTGATCCGCGCGCTACGCCACGAAGCGGCCGCGGATACCGATGGCCGCGAGGGTCGCAAGTCGCTCGAGCTGATCCTCGCCATCTACGAGTCGGCTCGCTCGGAGTGCCAGATAGCGCTCCCGCTGCGCACCTTCTCACGCGACTCCGAGTCCGCCGCGGCCATCGGTGGCGCGGGGAGACGGCGCTGACGCTACCGGTGCGCGAATGAGCGAGATGCGCGAGCTGCCGGGCGGCGCCCTCGTTCACGAGTCGAGCTACGTGGACGAAGGGGCGGTCGTCGGGAAGGGGACCAGGATCTGGCACTTCTGCCACATCATGAAGGGCGCCGAGATCGGCGAGCAGTGCAGCCTCGGGCAGAACGTGGTGGTGATGCCGGGCGTCGTGCTCGGCCGCAACGTGAAGGTCCAGAACAATGTGAGCATCTACGAGGGCGTGCGCTGCGAGGACGATGTATTTCTCGGGCCCTCGGCGGTGTTCACCAACGTGCTCAACCCACGCAGCCACGTCTCGCGCAAGCACGAGTATCGCTCCACGCTCGTGAAGCGCGGCGCCTCTGTCGGCGCCAACGCGACCGTGGTGTGCGGGCACGATCTCGGCGAGTATGCCTTCGTCGCTGCTGGTGCGGTCGTCACGCGTAACGTCCCCGCCTTCGCTCTGGTGGCGGGAGTGCCAGCGCGCGTGATAGGCTGGATGTGCGCTTGTGGCGAGCGGCT
>DATCXR010000334.1:0-4093 GCA_036565685.1 Gemmatimonadaceae bacterium | reverse complement strand
GGCCGCGGCTGCACAGCCCGCGCCCTCCGCCAGCTCGAGCCAGCTCGTTGCCGCGCTCCAGCGCGAGAACCAGGACCTGCGGCTGCGCCTCGAGGCGGCCCGCCAGCGCACCCGGCAGCTCCTCGACCGCGTGCGCTTCCTCAGACAGCAGCACGAGATCGGGAGCGCCGAGCGATGAACACCCGCAAGTCTTCAGTCAAGGTGACCATCGTCGGCGAGGAGTACACCATCCGCAGCGATGAATCGCCCGAGCGCACGCGCGAGGTCGCGGCCTACGTGGACGATACGATCCGCAACCTGATGAACGCCGGGGCGGTGGTGGAGTCGCACAAGGCGGCGATCCTGGCGGCGCTGCAGATCACCGCGGAGTACTTCAACGCGCGCACGGCACCCGAGGAGATGGCCGAGAAGCTCCAGGGCCTCTCGAACAACGTGAGACGGATGTTGCCCCCAGGGAAACGGGGCGACTGATTGCCTTTTATTCGGTGTTCCGATAATTTCTGTTCAGGTAGCCGGTTAGCCACGTAGGATCAAGCGCTCGTTGCGGTTAGCGTCTCCGTCCCGCGCCCCACGGCGGCACTGGATCGAGACCCGCCCCACCGAGCTCCACGACGGCGGCCGGCGGGTTCTCCCCAAGCCACGCGACGATGCCGTCGCGTTGGAGCATAGATCAAATGAGCGAGACCGCGCTATTCGCCGCGTCGGGCGCTGCCATTATCATCGCCGCCGCGGCCTTTTTCGTTCTCGGGAGGGTGCGCGGCCGCGCGGCGGAGCGGAGCGCCCAGGCCGCGGCAGGCGCCACGGCCGAAGAGACCGCGCAACGCATCCTGAACGATGCACGACGCGAGGCCGAGACACTGCAGAAGTCAGCGGTGGTGGCCGGGAAGGAAGAGTCGATCAGACTCCGTGAGGCCTGGGAAGCCGAGGTGGCCAAGCGACGAGAAGAGCTCGACAGAGCCGAGCGACGAGTCCAGGAGCGCGAAGGAAGCCTCGACCGCAAGTTCGACATTCTGGAGCAGCGTGAGAGGGAGATAGGCCGGCGCGCGAGCGACATTGGTCGCCGGGAGAAGGCGGTGGGCGAGCAGAGCGAGGAATACGAACGGCTCCTCGCCGAGGAGCGACGGCGACTCGAGCAGCTGGCCGGGATATCGCGCGAGGATGCAAAGGCGGAGCTCATCAATCGCCTCGCCGAAGAAGCGAAGGCCGAAGCCGCCAACCGGATCCGGGAGATCCGCGAGACCGCCCGCCGTAACGCAGACCGCGAAGCCAAGAAGATCGTTGCGCTCGCGGTGCAGCGCATAGCTGCAGAGCACACGTCCGAGATCAGCGTTTCCTCCGTGTCGCTCCCCAACGACGAAATGAAGGGACGCATCATCGGCCGGGAAGGGCGGAACATCCGCGCCTTCGAGCTGGCAACGGGGGTGGACGTCATCATCGACGACACCCCCGATACCGTCGTCGTCTCCTGCTTCGACCCCGTGCGGCGCGAGGTGGCGCGGCTGGCGCTCGCCAAGCTCGTGTCCGACGGCCGTATCCACCCCGGCCGCATCGAGGAAGTCGTGGCCAAGGCGCAGAAGGAGGTGGATGCCGCGATCCAGGAGATGGGCGAGCAGGCCGCCTACGAGGTGGGCGCCCACGGTCTGCACCCGGAGCTGATCAAGCTCATTGGCCGCATGCACTACCGCACCAGCTACGGTCAGAACATCCTGCGACATTCGATAGAGGTCGCGCACCTCGCGGGGATCATGGCAGCCGAGCTCGAGCTCGACACGGCCATGGCGAAGCGCGGCGCGCTCCTCCACGACATAGGTAAGGTGCTTACACATGAGCACGAAGGTACCCACGTCCAGCTCGGCGTCGAAGTCGCGACTCGCTACGGCGAGAATCCGCTGGTCGTGAACTGTATCGCGGCGCACCACGACGATGTTCCGCACGAGAGCGAGGTCTCGGTGCTCGTGCAGGCGGCCGACGCGATCTCCGGCTCGCGGCCGGGCGCGCGGCGCGAAGCGTTCGAGACGTACGTCAAGCGCCTCGAAGGGCTCGAGCGGATCGCATCGAGCTACAACGGAGTGGAGAAGGTTTTCGCTATCCAGGCGGGGCGCGAGATCCGCGTGATCGTGAGCCCCGACGATGTGGACGACTTCAGGATGACATCGCTGAGCGAGGAGATCGCCCGGCGGATCGAGGGCGAATTGCAGTATCCGGGTCAGATCAAGGTGGTGGTGATTCGTGAACAGCGAGCGGTGGACTTTGCCCGCTGAGATCATCAATGGGGTAGCCGTCGCGCGCTCCGTCCGCGAGCAGGTCGCGCGCGACGTGGAGCGCCTCACGGCCGAAGGGCTCCGCCCCGGGCTCGCGGTGGTGCTAGTGGGCGACGATCCCGCCAGCGCGGTGTACGTGCGCAGCAAGGGGAGAGCTTGCGACGAGGCGGGAATCCACAGCGTCACCATCAGGCTTCCCGCGGATACGAGTCAGGAAGAGCTCATGGCGCAGGTGGATGCGCTGAACGAGGATCCCGCGATCCATGGAATCCTCGTGCAGATGCCGCTGCCGCGTCACATGGACGCCGATGCGGTGATCCGGCGCATACGTCCCGACAAGGACGTGGACGGATTCCATCCCGTGAACGTGGGTAAGAACCTCATCGGCGAGCGCGATGGCTTCGTCCCCTGCACGCCCGCCGGGGTGCAGGAGCTGCTCGTGCGCAGCGGCGTGGAGACGCGCGGGGCGGAGTGCGTGATCGTCGGGCGCAGCAACATCGTCGGCAAGCCGATGATGGCTCTGATGGTCCAGTCGCACGCCAGCGCCAACTCCACGGTCACGGTCTGTCACAGCGCCACGCGCGATCTCGCCGCGCATGTGCGGCGCGCCGAGATCCTCATCGTGGCGGCCGGCCGGCCGGGAATGATCACGGGCGACATGATCCGACCGGGCGCGGTGGTGATCGACGTCGGAATCAATCGCGTGGAGGATCACTCGGCAGCGCGCGGCTACCGTCTGGTGGGCGACGTCGACTTCGAGAGCGCCAGGAAAGTCGCGTCGCTCATCACGCCCGTCCCCGGTGGCGTGGGCCCGATGACCATAGCCATGCTCCTCCGCAATACCGTGAGGGCGGCCGAGCAGATGGAGCGAGCGGTCGCGTGAGCGTGCGACGGGAGCGCGGAACGGGGCGCCTCGCGGCTGCGGACTCGCCGCACGAGCTCGATCTCTTCTCCGTACTCGAGAGCGAGGGAGAAGCCGATCTCACTCCGCCTCCGCGCGCGCGGCGGAAGGGACGCTCCACGAGCGCGCCGCGCTCCGAGCCGCCTCCGCCCCTGGTCGACGCGGAGCCAGGTGCGCGACCAGATTCGGCGATCTCGATCTCCACCCTCACGCGCATCGCGAAGGATGTGGTGGAAGGAGCGTTCATGCCGCTCTGGGTGCGCGGCGAGGTGAGTGACTTCAAGGCGCACCGCAACGGACACTGGTACTTCTGTCTGCGCGACGAGTCGTCGCAGCTCCGCTGCGTGGTCTGGTCGCGCGACCGGCAGCGCATCCCCGCGGCGCCCGATGATGGCATGCAGCTCTCCGCCCTCGGTCAGCTCACCGTCTATCCCGCACGCGGCGACATCCAGTTCAGGATCACCGCGATGGAGGCCGCCGGTGACGGTCTCTGGCGCAAGGCGCTCGAGCTCTCCATCGCGCGGCTCAGGGAGGAAGGGCTCCTGGCCGCCGAGCGCAAGCGAAAGCTGGTCGCGTTCCCGCGTCGCGTGGCGGTGGTTACGAGCCCCGATGGCGCGGCGCTCCACGATATCCTCGCGGTGGTCCGCAGACGCTGCCCGGTCGTGGAAATTGTGGTGGTGCCGGCCCGCGTCCAGGGCGAAGGCGCGGTGGAAGAGCTGGTCGCGGCGATCGAGCGGGTGAGCCGCTGGGGCGATGCGGACACGGTGATAGTGGGTCGCGGCGGCGGTGCGCGCGAAGATCTCTGGGCGTTCAACGACGAGCGCGTGGCGCGTGCGCTCGCCGGCTGCACGGTTCCCACCATCTCCGCCGTGGGTCATGAGGTCGACGTCACGCTCTGCGACATGGTTGCCGACCTGAGAGCGCCCACGCC
>DATCXR010000312.1:0-1510 GCA_036565685.1 Gemmatimonadaceae bacterium | reverse complement strand
CTGCGCCTCGGCTGCGGGCTCCGCGCCGCGCTCGGGCCCCCTTCCCTGCTGCGGTGGCGCGGCCATGGGCGGCTCTGCCTCGGGGGCAAAATCGGCGGGACGGCCACGCATGTAGCTGTGAACGTACTCCCACACGCGCGAGATCAGCTCCATCGATTCCTGGTGCTCGGAGTCGAGCCGACGGGAGTACTCCTCGCGCGTGCGTCGCAGCTCCGCTTCGGCGGCGTCGGCGCGCGTGCGTTCCTCGTCCAGCTCGCGCGCGAGGGTGTCACGCTCGGTGGAGGCGAGCGAGTACTGCTCGCGCAACGTGGTGAGTATGGAGCGCAGCGACTCCTGCCGCTCGGCGTTGGTGCGGCGCTCGGCAGCGAGATCGGTCTCGAGGCGCGAGCGATCGTTCTCGAGATCGGCGATCCTCCGCGAAAGCTCGCTACGCGCACGGTCGGCCGCCTCCTTTACGGTCGTGAGCTCCTCGGCGGCGCTCGCGCGTCGCGACGCCGCCTCCTCGCGGGCGGAATCGAGAGCGGTGGAGAGTCGGGATTCCGCTTCGCGCGCGGAAGCGCGCAGCGTCTCGAGGTTGCTCTGGAGCGTGGAGAGAGTGCGGCGAGTCTCCTCGAGATCGGAGCTCAGCGAGCCGCGCTCTCTCTTGAGTGCCGCGAGCTCGCGGAGATAGTCGTCGGACCGTTGGCGGTAATCGGAGCGGTCTTCCTCCAGCTCCTTTTTGAGCCGCTCGAACGCTATGTCTCTGCGTCTGAGCTGCATACGGTACTCGCGACGCGCGCCGACGAACTGGTTCCGCGCTACCAAAGCGGCGACCAGAGCGCCGACGGCGGCGCCCACCAACGTCCAGAAAAACACTAACGGCGCAGGTACTACACCCAAGTGATAGACCTCGGCTCCAATGCTGACGCGGCCATCGTTGACCGTTGCGCGGCATCGCGCTCGAACACAGCACCAGCCACCCGGCGACCTGCCAACCCGCGCCCTGCCGCCGGAGAGAACGGCAACGCAGACCTTGCAATCCGCGCGCCCGATACGGCACCCCTCTCCGCCGACTCAAACCGTTGTCTTTCAATACCTTACATCATCGCAACTTGTTGCGTTGCGGCAGTGCATCACCAGAACCGACCGGGAAATGTCGGATGTGCGCCACTCCCTTCCTGGGTCACATAGTGCGCGAACGACGCGCTGCGGTGCGACGACGACGACGCGCGGCAGCGGCCTTCAACGCGCGAGCCTCGCTCGGCTTCACGTAATGCCGCTTGCGACGCAGCTCCTTCAGAATCCCCGAACGCTGCATCTTCCGCTTGAAGACCTTGAGCGCCCGGTCCAGCCGGTCTCCCTCTGCAATCTGGACTTCCACCATCTTCTCTTGACTCCTGTTCCTGGTTGAGAAAGGTTGCCCCCGCAGGGACACGAAAACGATTGAAACGAAACGTTCGACGCGGGGAACCACCCAGCAAACGTGTACGGCCGGCTCGACGAAGGGTCGAGCCGGCCGTACGCGCATTCA
>DATCXR010000289.1:0-15278 GCA_036565685.1 Gemmatimonadaceae bacterium | reverse complement strand
GAGCTCCATAACGGCCGCCGTACCCGATGCGTTGTCGTCCGCTCCGTGGCGGATCGCGTTGCCAGCCCCGGGATCCATCGCGCCGAAGGACGAGCGGCCAAGGTGGTCGAAGTGCGCGCCGATCACGACATACTGATGCTTCAGAGCCGGATCCGTGCCCGGGACGAGCGCCAATACATTCTGGGTGGCGAGCGCCGAGTCGAGGCCCGCATGCGCGGCCGCCACGGATCGCGCGGCGAAGGGCTGGAGGTACGGGGCGGGGCAGGCCGTCCCCTCTCTCGCTTCGAGAGCAACCTGGCTGCCCGTCCGCTTCTCGAGCGATCTGGCAAGCGAGCCAACCGGGATGCAGTCGCTGCCGGCGGTATCACCCACCATCCCGAGGCCGAGCAGCTCGTAGCGCCGGGCAATGTAGGCCGCTGCGCTGTCGTTGCCAGCCGTGCCGGTGAGCCGCCCCTCCAGGGCGTCGCTGGCCAGATAGTTTATGTCGCGCCGGAGGAGGACCGTGTCTCCCTCGGTTCGATCGCTCAGTGCAGTCGGCCGGGCCGCGGCGTTTCTGTTGGCGGCCGAGCAACCCGCTACCAGCGCGGCGACGGCAGCGATCGCGACGCCGTGAAGATGATTGATGCGCATGCTGCTGGTAATCATGTGGGATTGTGATCGTCCATCACGCGAGAACGCTCGCGGACGATCCGAATTCTATTCCTCGGCATCCACGGCTGCCAGCCGTCAGTCGCGCGAAGGCGTGCCCCGGCCAGGGCGCTCTCGTGTTACCGATCGGGGAGCTGGAGTGTCGTTGATCAGGGTGTGAAAGTCCGCGGATGGCTCGAGTAACGCACTTTCACAGCCGTGCTGCAGTCAATCTTCCGAACGATCTGGTGCTCACCGATATGGAAACACCCCTCACATTCGCGCGCCATTTCGCCCGGCTCGTCTGGCTCCTGCTCTACGACAGTGAGTCGTCCGACGCGCAGATCGCGTCGTTGAGCGCGCTGGTGAGTGCGTCGCGAACGAGTCAGGTGACGATTCAGACGTGCGATTGGAGGCTCGAGGTGAACGGCGAGCTCGTCCCCGATCGCTTCACCGGCGCGCAGGATCTGACGGCACAGCTCATAGGGCACTCGATACTCGAGTTCACCGCCGTGCAGAACGCCGCTCCTACGGATCTACTGCTCCTTTCACGAATCCTGGCGAGCGAGCCCGTGCCGGGCGATGGCGGTCGGAACGTCCTCGAGCGGCTGCGAGCGCTGGATGCGCGGACCGTGCACATCAAGGTCGAGACGCTCCCCGCACCTCGGCCGGCCACCAGCCACTCGGTAGTCAAGCTCCCAGGGATGATCCCGGATGTCTCGCTCTTCACGGCGGCTCACGCACAGGAAGCTTCGGTGGTCCAGGGCGAGGATCGGGAGCTGGAAGATGGAGTCGCTCCGGAAGGCGAGATACTGCTCGCCCAGGATCCCGAGCAGATGTTCCATGCCTTCTCGGCGAGCAACACTCCGAAGGGCTCGATGGTCAAGCTGTTCGAGCAGCTCGACGCAGTGCGCACTCCCGCCGCTGCCTCGCGCACTCTCGATGCGCTGCTCAAGCTGGCGGCGAGCTCGGCACGCAAGGAACGCTACGACATCGTATCCGACGTCTTCCACGGTATCATCAAGCGCGAGGAAGAGGTGGAGGATCGCGCGATCAAGCGGCAGTTCGTGATCACCATCCGCCGCCTCTCGACGCCCACCATCCTCAAGTGCGTGGTAGACCTCCTGCCGCGCCGGCACGAGAGCTACGAGCGGTACATGACGATCTTCGCCCGCACGGAGGATGCCGGCGCGGAAGCGCTCGTGGATGCGCTGATGGCTGCGCCATCTCTCACCGACCGGCGCGTCTACTACGATTCGCTGCTCCACGTGGGTACGGGGATCCGTTCGCTCATCCACATGCTCGGCGATCCCCGATGGTACGTGGTGCGCAACGCCGTGGATCTGCTAGGCGAGATGCGCGCGACCGAAGTCGAAGGCGAGCTGGTGAGACTCCTGGAGCACCAGGACGACCGGGTACGCACGGCTGCAGCCAGCGCGCTGGCCAAGTTCGGTGCGAGTCGTCCCACGCCCACATCCACTGAAGGGGTGACCGGCCCGAGCACGCAGCGCTCGGCGGCCATCAACGCCGCCACGAACGGCAAATCGGTCAACTCGCTCATCCGCGCGCTCGACCGTGAGGACGATAGTCGGGTCCAGATGGCGATGCTTGCAGCGCTCGGCCAACTCGGTACGCCGCAGGCGATCGAGAAGCTCGTGGAGATCGCGCGCACCGATAAGGGCCTGCTCATGAAGAAGCGGTCCACCCCGCTACGGGTAGCCGCAGTCCACGCTCTCGGTCAGGTGAACGCCAGCGGCTCCCTCGCGGCCCTGCAATCCCTCCTCCGCGACAAGGAAAAAGCCGTCCGCGGCGCCGCTTCCTGGGTGATCATGGGGAGGAGAAGGGCGGGGAACTGACCCTATCTCTCGGTAAAGTCCGTCCCACGTCCCACCTTCCGGCACGACTCGGCGATCAGGGTGGCGGCGCGGTCGAGGTCGGAGAGGGAGACGAGCTCGTTGGGGGAGTGCATGTAGCGGTTGGGGACGGAGAGGACGGCGGTGGCGATCCCCTCGCGCGCGACGTGGATGGCGTCGGCATCGGTGCCAGTGTCGCGGCCAGCGGCGTGCAGGGTATACGGGAGCTTCAGCTCGTCCGCGGTCGAGCGGAGGATGTTGAAGACTACCGGGGAGATGATCGAGCCCCGGGTCAGTACTGGGCCGCTGCCGATCGGGTGGTCGCCGACTTCTTTCTTCTCGATCCCCGGGTGGTCGGTGGCGAAGGTGACGTCGACCACTATCGCCATCTGCGCGCCCAGCCCCGAGGCGCAGACGCCGGCGCCGCCGCCGCGCCAGGAAATCTCTTCCTGGGTGGTGGCGACCGCCACGACCCTGGCCTCGCCGGGACGCTCGGAGTAGCGGCGCAGCGCCTCGAGCACCACGAACGCGCCGATCCGGTCGTCTATCGAGCGCGAGACGATGCGATCGTTGGGGAAGTCGAGCGTACGCGAGTCGATCACTCCCGAGTCGCCCACGCTCAGCCGCTTCTGTGCCTCGGCGCGACTGGTGGCCCCGATGTCCACCCAGAGGTCCGAGAACTTCGATGCCTTCTCGCGCTCCTCGGGCTTGATCAGGTGGATCGGCTTCTTTCCCACGACACCGTACACGTCGCCGGCACCGACCGAGCTGCTGAAGCGGATACGCTGCCCCACGAGCACCTGCACATCCCAACCGCCGATCGGCGAGATGTAGACGAAGCCATCGTCGTCGATGTGCTGGACGATCACTCCGATCTCGTCTATGTGACCAGCGAGCATGATCGTCGGCGCTCCGTCCGGATTGACGGTGGCGATGCTGTTGCCGTGCGCGTCGGCGCGCAGATCGGCAAAGGCACGCGCCTCATCGCGCCAGATGCGCGCTGGCGCCGTTTCGAAGCCGGAGGGACCAGGAGTATCGAGTAGCCGCTTGAGAAAGGCGATTGACGTGTTCGAGAGCATGGCGATCCAGGAAGAAGTATCGGAGATGTACGGCCGTTCCATCACTTACGCTCGTACACCGCCTTTCCCCCAATATAGGTGGCCTGTACCCGAGCCCCCAGAATGTCTTCTTCCGGCACGGTCATGATGTCGCGGTCGAGCACCACGAAGTCGGCGTACTTGCCAGGGGTCAGAGAGCCCATGATGTCCTCCTGGAAGGCGGCGTAGGCGGGCCAGATGGTCATCCCTTCGAGCGCTTCCTGACGCGTCATCTTCTCCTCCGGATGCCAGCCGCCGGGGGGCCAGTTGTTCTCATCCTCTCGGCTCACCGCCGAGTGGAACGATCGGAGGGGGTTCACTCCTTCCACCGGGAAGTCGCTCCCATCGGGAATCACCACGCCCGTCTCGAGCAGCGCGCGCCAGGCGTACGCGCCGTAGAGGCGCCCTCCGCCCAGCCGCTGCTCCGCCCAGTACATGTCGCTCGTCTGGTGGACCGCCTGCATGGAGGGGATGACGCCAAGCTGCGCGAACCTCGGGATATCGGCGTAGTTCAGGATCTGCGCGTGTTCCACGCGGAAGCGGTGGTCGGCGGTAGGCACCTCCTTCAGCGCGGCCTCGTATGCATCGAGCACGTTGCGATTCCCTCGGTCGCCGATGGCGTGCGTGCACACCTGGAAGCCGTGCTTCAGCGCCTCCACCGCCACCGCCTGCAGATGCTCGGGCGAGGAGACGAGCAGGCCATAGTTGCCCGGGTCGTCGCTGTACGGATCGAGGAGTGCCGCACCGCGCGATCCGAGCGCGCCGTCGGCGTAGAGCTTGATGCTGCGGATCCAGAGGTGTCCGTCGTAGAGCGCGCTCTGCGGACCGCGCTGGAAGAAGTGCGCGATCGCCGCCGAGTCATCGCCGATCATGACGTACGCGCGGAGGTTGAGCTTCCCCCCCTTTGCGAGCTCCTCGATGACATCGATGGTGGATTGCGGCTCGCCGGCGTCGTGCACGCCGATCAGTCCCCACTTGTTGGCTTCGGCCACCGCGGCGGTGAGCGCTTCCTTCTTCTGCTCGCGCGTCATTGCCGGCACGGCGCGATAAACGAGATCCTGCGCGTTGTCGACGAATACGCCCGAGGGCTCGCCATTGGCGAGCTTGATCATGCGGCCGCCCTTCGGGTCTGCCGTGGACTTCGTGACTCGCGCCGCGGCCATAGCTTTCGCGTTGGCGAGGAGCGCGTGGCCGTCCACACGCGAGAGTACCACCGGATGATCGGGAACGGCGCGCGAGAGCTTCTCGTGCGTCGGGAAGCGGGTGTCTCCCCAGTCGTTCTGGTCCCAGCCTCGCCCCTCGATCCACGTTCCCGGCGGAGTCGACTTCGCGCGCGCGACGACCCGCGCGATCACCTCGTCGTACGACTTCGTGCCGACGAGATCCACCGACTGCAGCGCTTCGCCGAGGCCCATGAGGTGGCCGTGCGCGTCCACCATCCCGGGGATGATGGTGCGGCCGGGGAAGTCGAGCACGCGCGTCGAGCTTCCGGCAAGCGCGCGAGCGCCCGCTACCGGCCCGGCGAACACGATTCGACCGTCGCGGATCGCCAGCGCCTGCACCATGGGACGGGTCTGATCCACGGTATAGATGCGGTCGGCTGTGACGATCATGTCGGCTGGCTGGCGCGGCTGCTGCGCAACGGCAGGCGTCGCCGCGAGCGCCGCGACGAGCGCGCCGAGAGGGAGCGCGTGCGGAGGGGTGAGGAGTTTCATCGAGTGAGGAACTTGCTGGTTGAGGCGGCGGGGTCGCATCGCGACCGATCGAAAACGATCGGCACGGCCTCGGGTACCGGCCGCGCCGATCTGGAGAATATGGACCACACGCCACGCGGGAGGGAAGAGCAGAGCGTGGCGCCGCGCTACGCTGCCGGCTCTCCAGCGCTTCGCGGAAGCTGACGCTTCGTCCTGCGCGCCACTCTCACCACGCCGTAACCCACGAGGCCGAGCAGCACCAGCAGCGGGACGAGTGTGCCGAGTGCCGCGATGAAGCCGGCGACGAAGCTCACGAAGTTGCGCCACGATTGACGGAAGGACTCCGCTATCACGCCGCCGCTCCCCTGCTGGCCGACTATGGGGAGGGGCTCGTGGACGGTCACCGCGAGTGTGCTCAGCGCGGCGTGAGCGCGGAGGTAGCGAAGGCGCCCCTCCTGGCGGTCGATCTCGCCGCGTACGCGCGCCAACTCGCGCTCCACAGCCAGCACGTCGGAGAGCTTCCCGGTACGCGTGGCGAGGATCTGAACGAGACGCGCCTCCAGCCGACGGCCGTTGGCCACCTGGGCGCTCACGTCCACGTATTCCGCCCCCACGTCCTCGGCGTTGACGTTGGTGGACTCGAGCTTGCCGATTGGTCTGAGCGCCGCCAGCGCATCGTCGAAGCGCACCGAGGGGATTCTCAGCTGCAGCGTCGCAGAATGAATCTGAGCGTTACCCGCCTGCATCGACGTATTCGCCACGTAGCCGCCGAGGCTGGCGGCGAGCGCGCGCACCGCGGCGATCCCGGACTCGAGCGAATCGACTTCGACGCTAGCCGTACCGGTGCGGATGATCATGGCCGTAGCCATCGAGTCGGCGGCGCTCGAAGAAGTGGGGAAGGTCGCACTCGGCGTCGCTCCCTGCGTCTCAGGAGCGTAGCCCCGCGCGCTCAGTCCGGCCGCGTCGGATGCGCTTGCTTTCGCCTCGCTGCGCAAAGGAACGTCTTCAGCGGGTGCTCCCGCAGCCGCCGAAGGCTGCGGGCTGACGGCGACGTAGTTAGCATCTCTCCCCCTTTCGGTGTTGCTGTCACACCCCGCGACCATCACGAGCGCGACCACTACCGACCCCACAGTGCCGATTCGCATGACATCCCCCCTTGAGACGTGGATTGTCTCGCCGGGTACATCACCCCTCGCAGCGTCCGAGGAGCGGCTGCGCGAAGCGCGGTTTGCGCTCGGTCGCCCCGGCCCTTCATGGATAGAAGACAACGGTTGCCTGCCGGTGTTAACTCCCGGGAGGTTACAAGAGGATTACGTTTCCGTTAGCGCGCGAGGAGCTGCGGGCGTGGCTACTCGTACATCCACGCGCCGGCGCGTCGCTACCACGCCCGGCCCATTCCCCCTAGTGGACGACCGATGCATCCACCAAGCGTCTGTACACGCGTCGCCTGGCTCGCCGCAGCCAGCCTGGTCCCCGCGATATCTCTCGCCCAGCGCGCGGCACCGGTTGGAGCTCCCCGCGCGCAGGAGAGCGAGCAGTCCGCACCGATCTCCGGCATAGCGTACGAAGTCACCTTCGACTCCGTGTCCGCAGCGCGCAGATCGCTGCACGTCGCCATGTCGTTTGGCGTCGCCTCCGACTCGACGGTGGTTCTCTCGATCCCCGCGTGGACGCCCGGGGCGTACGAGATCAGCTACTTCGCGCGCCGTGTGATCGGTTTCGATGCGCGCGGCGACGGCGACCGCGCACTGGAGTGGGACAAGCTCGATTACGACAGCTGGCGCGTCCGACCCGCGGGATCGAAGAAGATCACCGTGTCGTTCGACTACCTGGCCGACACTCTCGACAACGCCATGTCCTGGTCGCGCCCGGACTTCCTCCTCTTCAACGGTACCAACCTCTTTCCGTACCCCGAAGGGCGTGGCTTCGACTTCCCCGCGACGGTGCGCATCCACACCGAGAGCGGCTGGCACGTCGCTACGGGGATGTCTCCAGGTTCCGCTCCGGAGGCGTACACCGCCTCGAACTATCACGATCTGGTGGACATGCCCTTCTTCGTGGGCCGCTTCGATCTCGACAGCACCCGCGCGGGGAAGGGGTGGCTCCGCATCGCGGCGTACCCCGAGGGAAGCATTCCCGATGACGTACGCGCGACGGACTTCCAGCAGCTCTCGAGCATCATCGATGCGCAGGCGAAGGTATTCGGCGAGATCCCGTTCGGTGATTACACGCTGATGCAGATCGCGGACTCGAGCTATGGAGCGATCTCGGGGCTGGAGCACCAGAACTCGCACGTGGATGTCACCACGCCGCTGGCCATCGGCCAACCAATCCTCACCTCGATCTACGCGCACGAGATCTTCCACGCCTGGAACGTGAAGCGCATGCGTCCGGCCGATCTCTGGCCCTACGAATACTCCGACGAGCAGCCTACCGCCTGGCTCTGGGTCAGCGAAGGGGTCACGGACTATTACGCAGACGTATCTCGCGTTCGCGCGGGCGTCATCGACTCGGTCGCCTTCTTCGAGGCGATTGCCGAGAAGATGGCCGAGGTGGCGAACGCACCCGCGGTGGCACTCGAGGATGCATCGCTCTCCACCTGGGTGCACCCGGAGGATGGGACCAGCACGATCTACTACCCGAAGGGCGCGCTCGCCGGGTTCATGCTCGATGTGCTCATCCGCGACGCCAGCGACAACCGGGCGTCGCTCGACGACGTGATGCGCCGGCTCTACCAGGAGAGCTACAAGAAGGGACGCGGCTTCACCGGTGAGCAGTGGTGGGGAGCGGTGAGCGCCGCTGCGGGCGGGAAGTCATTCACGGATTTCAATGCCCGCTACGTGGACGGCCGCGATCAGTACCCGTGGAAGACGATCCTCCCGCTCGCCGGGTTGAAGTTCACGGCCGATACCATCCGCATCCCGGTGTTGGGCGTCACCACCGCGGCTGACTCGGGCGGCCTCCTGGTGCGCGCCGTGGCTCCCGGTTCCACCGCGGACGATGCCGGCATGATGGCGGGCGACTACCTGCTCTCGGTGAACGGAATGCTGGTGACGGAGCGTCGCTTCATCTCGCGACTGCGCGAGATGCTCGGCACGCGCGCTGGCGCTCGTGTGACGTTCGACGTGCAGCGCGGCGATCAGATCGTGGAGCTCTCCGGCTCGTTGCAGGTGACCGAGCGGATAGCCATGCATCTGGTAGCCGATCCTGCGGCGTCTCCGAAGGCGGTGCGGATAAGGTCGGGGCTGCTGCACGGCGCGAGGTGATCGATCGCTCGCGCGGCCAGGATCGCTGACGCGGGCGGATAGATTGCGCCGTCGGCCAGGTAGCTGTAGCTTCGCGACATGGCTGGCGAGGGCGATGCCGCTCGCGCGGCAGGAGCAGGACGAATCTCCAGCGTGATGATCTGCCACGCGGAGGAGCCGCTGCACGCCGATGTGATGGCGCGCTGGCTCAACGCGCGCACGGATCTGCGCGGTATCGTCCGGATACACGACTCGCGCGGCGCCTTCTGGAAAAGGGTGCGGCGAGAGTGGCGCCGGAGCGGCACGCTCGGGATGCTCGACATTCTCGCCTTCCGCATCTACTACCGGCTGCGCCTCGCCGCGAAGGATGAGGCCTGGCACGAGCGCACAGTGGAGCGGATGCGAGAGCGCTGGCCGGAGGTGCCGCCGAGCGTCCCTGTGCTGGATGTCGTGTCGCCCAACTCGGCGGAGAGCGAAGCTTTCATCCGCGAACGCGCTCCGGATGTCACTCTGGCACTCAGCAAGCACCTCCTCGCCTCCCGGATCTTCGAGATCCCGCGCGCGGGCACCTTCGTATGCCACGCGGGAATCACCCCCCAGTATCGCAACGCGCACGGCTGCTTCTGGGCCATGGCGAACGGCGATTTCGACAACGTGGGAATGACGCTGCTGCGGATCGATCGTGGCGTGGACACCGGTCCGGTGTTCGGCTACTTCAGCTATCCCTACGATCCCCGGCGCGAGTCGCACATAGAGATCCAGCATCGGGTTGTGCTCGACAACCTGGATGAAATTGCTGAGACCCTCGAGCGGATCGTGGCGGGCAAGGCATCGCCGATCCCGGTGGACGGCCGCAGCTCCGGTGCGTGGGGGCAGCCGCATCTCTCCTCGTACCTGAGACTCCGGGCGAATCTCAGGCGCACGAATGCATTCCCTCGGTCTCGAGTATCATGATGTAGTCGCTGGTGACGAGTTCGACTCGAGCGGCTTCCCCGGTGCCGCCTCGGCCAGCTACAAGCTGTCGGCGCACGATTTTGCGGCGCACCTCGATGCGATCGGCGCGACCGGCGCGCAGGTCGCGTGCGTCGATCGAATGATGGACATGGACCCGCACGCGACGCCGGTGTTCCTGACTTTCGACGACGGAGGTGTCAGCGCTCTCAGGCAGACGGCACCTCTCCTCGAAGCGCGGGGGTGGGTCGGCCATTTCTTCATCGTGAGCGATCGAATCGGAACCGCCGGATTCCTCGACGCGGATGGGATCCGTGAGCTGCACAGTCATGGCCATCTGGTGGGGAGCCACTCGTGCAGTCACCCGATGCGCTTCTCGGGACTCACGATGAGGGAGATGGTGCGCGAATGGCGAGACAGCCGCGCGATGCTCGAGGACATCCTGCACGCCGAGGTCACGACTGCCTCGGTGCCGGGAGGATACTATCGAAAGCCAGCCGCCGAGGCAGCCACGGAGGCGGGTTATCGCACGCTTTTCACCTCCGAGCCGATGACCCGCGTGCGGCTCATCGGTGAATGCCTCGTTCTCGGACGCTACTCGATACGTCGGGGGGACGCTCCGGCGATCGCCAGCGCTCTGGTGGTGGGGCGTGGCGCCGCGCGTGGAGTTCAGTGGGCGACCTGGAACGCCAAGAAGGTGATCAAAGCAGCGGGCGGCAACGTCTATCTCGCCATTCGCGAGGTCATCTTCGAGCGCGCGCACCACCAAGCGCACTGAATACCGTCGCGATCACCGATCACCGATCACCGCGCCCGCGTGCGGCGCGAGTGTAATCGCACTACCCGCGCCACGCACACCCGGCGACACCGAGTGGTCGTGCCGGGCATCGCTCCATGGCACACGCGTTGCCCCGTCATCGAGGTACGCCGCCGTTGCGGTGCTACTCGAGACGGGAGCAGAGATGACGGATAAGCGCAAAGGAAAGAAGCAGAGCGGCCGCGGCGCACGAGCGAGCGATGCGGATCGGTCGCACGAGCGCGCGAGCAGCGAGCGCGATATGGACAGGGAAGCGCTCCGGGAGCCCAGGTCGGACTGGCAGGAGCGGAACGAGTCCGCGGCTGGCGATCAGATGACCCCGGCCGAGTTGCGCGGGATGGACCTGCTCGGGCGCGCGAGCGTGCGAAATGGCGCGATAGAAGGAGTAAGCGAGCCGAGCGCGGAATCCGGCATCGATCGCCCGCCGTCGCCGGTGGACGTTAGCCGACGCAGCGCGCGCCGCACGAACCCGCCGCTCAGCGACGATGCACTCGGCGATGGCGGCATAAGCTCTTCGGGCGGCGTGGCTGGTGGAGCGCGCGGGGGCGCCGGGAAGTCGAGCTCTGGCGCGGGAACACCGGAGGGCTACCAGAAAGCGGGGCCGGGCGAGCAGAAGTCGACCAGCCGCTTCGATCTCGACGGCGGAACGCTCGACGAACCCGAGGAGTGAAGTCGGGCCGCCGTACAGGGGCCGCTCGTGCCAACAGGAGCGACAGGGCACATGAGTTGCGCACGGGGCGGAGCCAACCGCGACGACGGAGGAGTACAATGAGAAACAGGAACGTGGCTCGCGCGTTGGGCCTCACCGGGATCGGTCTTGGATTGGCCGAGATGGCGATGCCCGAGCGCCTGAGTCGCCGGCTCGGCCTCAGGAACGCGAGAACGGTGCTCCGCGCGATGGGCGCGCGGGAGATCCTGAGCGGCGTGGGAATCCTCGCGCCGCGGAATCCGACTCCCGGCCTCTGGTCGCGAGTAGCGGGTGACGCGATGGATCTCGGTCTCCTAGGCGTTGCCGCGGCGAAGAGCCGAAACCGGAGAGTGGTGGGGGGCGCGATCGCCATGGTGGCTGCGATCAGCGCGGTCGACCTGCTGTACGCGCGACGGCTGCAACGCTCCAGCGTGCCGGTGTAGCGGAGGGGCGTCAGCCGGCGGAGGAGCGACGGTGCCGAGGACGGTCGAGCGCCAGAGCGCTCGACGCGTCCCGGTGCCGTGAATCCACACGCTTAGGCGGCGCAAGCTCGCGCGAGCACCAGCGGAGCGCTGCCATCGCCGACCGATCGTCGTGCTCCTCGTCGAGACTCCACGATGCGTGCTCCAGGAGGAGTGCGCCCGCGTACACGCGCGCGATGGAGTAGGCGAGTGCGCGAGCGCCGCCTTCGCGGTCGGCGTTGTCCGTGGCTGTCGTGCCGTCGCCGCCATCGTCCGCGGCGCGGCGAACGAGCTCGCCCGCGGCTGCGCGGACCCGCTCGACGGCCGCGGCCAGCTCGTCCCGCGATGCAGATGCCAGGCGCGCCTCGATGTCGGCGCACAACGCTTTCATCGCCCCGCCGCCGTCGATGGCCCGCAGCACGTCCAGGCTCAGAACGTTGGTAGTGCCCTCCCAGATCGAGAGCACCTGTGCGTCGCGCAGGAGCCGTGGAAGGCCGGTGTCCTCGATGTATCCCGCACCGCCGAACGCTTCGAGCGCTTCGCTGTCCACCGCTATCGCCTGCTTCGCCGTGTAGAGCTTCACAACGGGAGTGAGCAGCCTGAGCAGCATCGCCTCCCGCTCGGTGGCCTCTCCGCATTCGACTCGGCCCAGCAACTCCACGGCGCGGAAGACGAGGTGGAAGGCGGCCTCCATCTCGACCTGCATCTCCGCCAGTGTCTCCACGTGCAGCGGATGCTCGGAGAGCGGCCTGCCGAACGCCACACGGCGCGTCGCGTAGTCGCGCGCCAGCGCGATGGCCCGCCGCATCCCGGCCACCGACGCGCATGCATTGTAGATGCGCGTGATGTTGAAGAGCGTCGCGATGGTACGCACGCCGCGGCCCTCCTCGCCCACGAGCCACGCCGGTGTGCCCTCGAGCGAGAGCTCGGCGGTGGGCAGCGCGCGCGTTCCCAGCTTGTCCTTCAAGCGGTTCACGCGGATGCCGCACAGCGAGCCACCGCCGTCGCGGAGCTCGAGGTAGAAGAGACTGAGCCCTCTGCTCCCGGCCGGCGCTCCCTCTACGCGGGCGAGCGTCATCGCCATCTGCGAGGTGGTTGCCGAGGTGAACCACTTGGTCCCGTAGAGCCGGAAGGCATCGCCTTCGGGGCGAGCGACGGTGGAGGTGCCCGAAACATCGGAGCCGCCGCTACGCTCGGTCATCCACTGTCCCGACGTCCAGAATCGAGACGGATCGCGAGTGGTCAGGTGCTCGTAGGCGGCACGCAGTCGCTCGCTGTCACCGTACATCTCCAGGCAGCGAGCGGCACCGTCGGACATCGCCAGCGGACAGCTGTATGTGGCCGAGGATGGTGAGAAGAGATAGAGCCGCGCGAACTGATTCACTCGCGAGAGCGACCCGTGCGCGCGTTCGTAGCCGATCGCTACGAGGCCCTCCTCGGCCGAGATGCGATCCAGTTCGCGCCAGGCGGCGCTGGTGTCGATGCGATCCACACGTCGACCCCACGGATCGTAGGGCACGTGGCGCGGCGGCTCGGCTTCGGCCGCTTCGCCCAGTGCGAGGATATCACCGGCCGCGCGGTCGCCGAGGCGGCGAAGCTCGGGCTCGACGTCGGCGAGCATCGCGTGCGGGAGCACGCGGTGCAGCCAGGAGCGCAGGACGCGGTCGTCGTCGTACTGGTTGCCGAGGAGCGGGGGATTCTGGAAGAAATCGGACATTGCATCATGTCGTTCGGGCGTGGGCGGCATTAGGCTGGTCAGTCTATCGCGGCGTGGCAGCCTATCGTCGCCTGTCAGCCTAACGTGACTTGTCAGTCTATCGTCACTGGTCAGCCTATCACCGAGAGTCAGCCTGATAGGCTGACCAGCCCGGAACGGCTCCGGTCAGTCTATCGGTTGAAGGTTCGCCACGATCTCCGCCCGGCGCGATTCGAGAAAGGGTGGCAACGCCACGGTCTCCCCCAGCGACGCCTCGTCCTCGTCCACGGCGAAACCGGGGCCGTCTGACGCGATCTCGAAGAGTATCCCGTTGGGCTCGCGGAAGTAGAGACTCCGGAAGTAGTAGCGATCCACCAGCCCACTGTTGGGGATCCCGAGCTGTGAGATACGCTCTATCCACGCGGCGTGCTCCTCGTAGGTCGGCGTGCGGAAGGCTACGTGATGCACGCCGCCAGCGCCCTGACGCGCCGCTCGGAGCTCCGGCTGCACGGCCACGTGCAGCTCGGCGGCCGGTCCGCCGGGACCCATCTCGTAGACGTGCACGGCGTGGTCCGGATTCTCCGGGTGTTCGTACTCACGCACCGCGCGCATCCCGAGCGCGCGCTGGAGCACCAGGTCGGTGGGGCGCAGGTCGGGAACGCTGAGCATGATGGGTCCGAGTCCGCGGATCTGATGCTCCTCCGGGATCGGGCTCCTTTCCCAGGGAAACGCCTCGCCCGTGCCACCATCATCGACCAGTGACAGCCGCTGCCCTTCGGGATCCTCGAAGTCGAGGGTGAGCCGCCCGTCGCGCTCGGCCACCTCGCCCGCGGCGACACCACGATCGCGGAGCTGCGCCGCCCAGAAGTCGAGCGTGTCGGCGCCAGCGACGCGAAGCTGCGTTCTCGTTATCGAGTGAGTACCGCGCGACTCGCGAGGCATCGGCCAGTCGAAAAAGGTGACGTCGGTGCCCGGGCTCCCCTTCGCATCGGAGTAGAAGAGGTGGTAGGCGGACACATCGTCCTGGTTCACCGACCGCTTCACCAGCCGCATACCGAGGGTCTGCGTGTAGAAGCGGTGGTTCTCGCGGATCGCCGCGGAGATCGCGGTGAGGTGGTGGATTCCGGTGAGCTCCATGGCATCCTCCTCTCGCCCGGCGGGCATGCTCCGGATGGTTGGATGCGCGCGGAAGATCGCGTGGCACCGACTCCGCGACCCGCGAGCGTATGATCGGGAAGATACTCGATAGCGCGCTCCCGCCTTGCAACCAGTCGTCGGCAGCGAGAGTCCGCCGATTTTTCGTGAGCCCTACCCGGCCTCCAGCGCGTCGCCGCTCTTGTGCGCGCCGCCGCGAAGGGTAATGATGCAGCGTCCTCTACCGGCAAGGCACCCACCGATGACTACCGCAGCCGTACCCAAGACCTCATCGCTCTTCGAGGATATCGTCGAGATCTTCGTGTCGCCCGCCCAGGTCTTCGCGCGGCGCAAGGGACGAGGATTCTGGCTGGCTCTGCTCATCTACACCGTGATCATCGCGGCGCTCGCGATCGGGACTAAGCCGCTCATGCAGCCGGTGTACGATGCTGTCTGGCAGCAGTCCGCGGCGCAGATAGCCAGGCAGAATCCGGAAATCACACCGGAGCAGCTCGAGAAGGGACGCGCTTTCCAGGACAAGTTCGCCATAGTAGGGGTGGTGATCTTCACACCGATCATCGTGCTGGTCACCGGACTCCTGCTCTGGATCGTCGGGAAGCTCTTCGATGCCGACGAGCCACTGGGCGACGCCATGATGGTTTCCACCTTCTCGTTCCTCCCCAAGATCCTGGCGGTGGTGGCGGGCGCGCTCATAGCGATGTTCGCCGACCCCGCGCACATCACGTCGCAGTTCAGCGTGACCGTTGGACCGGGTTACTTCATAAACGCGACGCAGCAGCCGATTCTGGCCGCGCTGGCCGGCCGGCTCGACATCTTCACGATCTGGGTGACCGTGCTCCTCGCGATCGGCCTGCACGTCGTCGGCAAGATTCCCATCGGGAAAGCCGCGACCGCCGCGATCATCGTCTGGATTCTCGGCGCGCTGCCGGGCCTGTACGGCGCCATGAAGATGGCCGGGTGAGCTCCGGGGGATAGCCTCGAGCCGGGGTCCCTG
>DATCXR010000273.1:0-3204 GCA_036565685.1 Gemmatimonadaceae bacterium | reverse complement strand
GCGCGTCGGCCCCCACGAAGCCGTCATCCCCGAGGTCAGCGGCACCGCCTTCGTCACCGGCCGCTCCGAGTTCATCGTGGATCCGCGCGATCCGCTACGAGGCGGCTTCCTCCTGGGTGGATGACCACCACCGCACCGATTGGCTCAACCACCAGCCCCGCTCGAAACCGTCATCCCCCTTTAAAGCCGTCATCCCCGCGCAAGCGGGGATCCATGTTCTGTCTGCCTAACATGGATCCCCGCTTGCGCGGGGATGACGGCTGTTTAGTGCGCAGTTCCTGCTTCCTGCTTCCTGCTTCCTGCTTCCTGTCTCCTGCTGTTCCCTGCTTTCTGCTTTCTCTCTAACGTCCCCCCGCCGGCAGATTCGTCTCCAGGTACCGCGTCAGCAGGTGATAGAGATGGACCGTCGTCCCCTCTCCCTCGCAGATGCAGTGCGAGCGGTTGGGGTAGACCATCATGTCGAATGTCTTCCCCAACTCCACCAGGCGATTGGTGAGGCGCTCGAAGCCCTGGAAGTGGACGTTGTCGTCACCGGAGCCGTGCACGATCAGCAGCTTGCCGCGCAGCCCCTCGGCGAAGTTGATCGGTGAGCCGCGACGGTATCCGTCGGCGTTGCTCGTGGGGAGTCCCATGTAGCGCTCCTGGTAGATCGTGTCGTACAAGCGCTGATCGGGAACGGAGGCCACCGACATCCCCACCTTGTACAACTCTGGAGCGCGGAACATGAGGTTGAGCGTCATCGACCCGCCGCCGCTCCACCCCCACACGCCTACGCGCGTGCTGTCCACGTACGGATGCGTGCGTGCCAGCGCGCGCACCGCGGCCGCCTGGTCGCGCGAGGCGAGCTCGCCCACCGCGCCGTAGATGATCTTCCTCCAGTCGCGTCCCTTGAGCGACGGAGTACCGCGGTTGTCGAAGCTCGCCACGATGTAGCCCTCGTCGGCGAGCATGTGGAACCAGAGGTCGCGGCTCCCGCCCCACGAGTCGCGCACCGTGGTGCTGGCCGGCTCGCCGTAGACGTAGATGAGGAGCGGGTAGTGCCTCGTGGAGTCGAAGTCGGCCGGCCTGATCATCCAGCCGTCGAGCTTCACTCCCTGACCGATCTCCACCTGCAGAAAGCTCTTCGGCGGGAGGTCGAGCGCGGCCACCGCATCGCGCACGCGCGCATTGTCCACGAAGACGCGCCGCGAACGGTGGTCGGGGAGGCTCACGAGATCGGTCACCGGCGGTGTATCTGCGGTGGACATCGTATGGAATGCCCAGCGGAAGTCGGGGGATATCTGATAGCCATGCGTTCCACCGGCATTGGCGGGCGTGAGACGCTCTGGAGTGCCGCTCCCGTCGAGCCGCGAGCGATACAGGAAGCGCTGCGTGGCGTTGGTCGGCGACGCTATGTAGTAGAGCCATCCACCGCGCTCATCCACGCCCTGCACGCTCTCCAGATCGAACGACCCCTTCGTGACGAGTCGCTGCCTGCTTCCATCGCGTGCCACCACGTACGCGTGTCGCCAGCCATCGCGCTCGCTCAGCCAGAGGAATTCCTTCCCGCCCTCGAACCAGGTGAGATCGTCCACTACCTCCACCCAGGCGCTGTCGCGCTCCGTGAGGGCGGTGCGAACCGCGCCGGTGCCTGCGTCGGCGAGCAGCAGCCTGTCCGTGTGCTGTAGTCTGTCGAGCTGCTGGATGGCCAACTCGCGCGAGTCCGCAGCCCAGTCCATCCAGGCTACGTAGTGGTTGCGCGGATCTCCCGGCACCTTCATCCAGCGGGTGGGGCCGCCGCCGGCGCTCACCACGCCCACTCGGACGGCGGAGTTCGTAGTGCCGGCCTTGGGGTAGGGGATCCGCTTGATTATCGGGTAGAGCGAATCGGTGGTGTTCACCAGGAGGTAGTCGCGCACGCCCGAAGCATCGAACTGCCAGTAAGCGATGCTCTTCCCGTCGGGGCTCCAGCGATAAGCGTTGCGCAGGTCGAGCTCCTCCTCGTAGACCCAGTCGGAGGTGCCGTTGATGATGGTCTCGGAGCCATCGGTGGTGAGCGCGGTGATCTTTCCCGTACCGAGGTCTTCGACGTAGATGTCGTTCGAGCGCACGTAGGCCACGCGCGACCCATCGGGCGAGAATCGCGCGAACATCAGCGACGCCTCGGGCGCGTCGCCGCCGAGCTTCTTCAACTTCCCGCTGGAGCGATCGAGCACCCAGTAGTCGCCGCGCGTGTCGTAGCGCCAGACGCGGCGGGTGTTGGTGAAGAGGAGCACGCGGTTTCCGTCGGACGACCACTCGTACTCGGAGATGGCGAAGGGCGCCGAGACGAGCACCTTCCGCTCGCCAGTCGCGGTGGAGTAGCGGACGATGTCCTTCCTGCCGTTCTCCACCGTGGTGTACGCGTTGCCGTTCTCGAGCCACCTGGCCGGCCCGAAGCGCGCGGTGGCGAAGTCGCGGGAGTCGAAGATGCGCTCGATGGTGAGACCATCGGAGCGTGCGGCACCGGCTCGCGCGTCCTGGGCGGTCGTTGCGTGCGGGGCGATCGTCTGTACGACGAGCGCGACGAGCAGAAGTACGTGCTGCTTCATGTCGATATTACCAGGGAGTGAAAGGCGGGGTCAGGCCTGAAATCGTGAATCGATACGGCCGCTACGCAGGCCGTATCGATTCACGATTCCAGACCCGACCCCGAGCTCAGCGTCCAGCCATCGCCTGCTTCAGAGTACGGAGCAGCTCCTTCCCCTCGGCGTTGTTCGGGTCGAACTCGAGTGCGCGCTCTAACGCATCTCGCGCGTGCGCGGCATCGCCTTGCATGACGTACGCCCTCGCCAGGTTGAAGTACGCGGGCATCAGCGAAGCATCGAGCTCGATGGTCTTGCCGAACATCTCAATGGCGCGCGCGGCGTTCCTTCGCTGGAGTGCGACCTTGCCCAGGCCGAAGTGCGCCAGCGGCTCGCGCGGGTTTAGCCGGAGCGCGCGCTGGTACGCATCCACCGCGCCGTCCGCATCTCCCCGAGCGTTGAGCGCGTTGCCGAGGTTCACCAGGGTCACCGGCTGCAGCGGATCCGCGGCGAGCGACTGGCGCAGGTACCGCTCCGCCGTGGCGGGGTCACCAGCATCGCTGTAGGCGATCCCGGCGTTGGCCAGGACACGCGGGTCGTCGGGAAGGATCTCGAGCGCCTTGCGGTAGGCGGCGATTGCGGCGGCATCGTCGCCACCCGC
>DATCXR010000268.1:0-3820 GCA_036565685.1 Gemmatimonadaceae bacterium | reverse complement strand
CAGCTCCGCCAGCTCCTCCAGGTGCTCCACCAGCTCCAGCCGCGCGCGCTTCCCCTTTATCGGCGCCCCCACGAGTACTGCGCGTTCCACCGGTGGGGCGAGGGAAATGGTTTGTCTCGTGATAGATCACTCCTTGAGCTGGTAAGAGAAAGCAGAAAGCAGAGAGCAGAGAGCAGTGAAACCCTAGGGTTCAGGGGGCAGGGTTCAGGGGGCAGGTACTACCCGGCGATCGGGATCTTTGCCCCGAGGCAGTTCCTGAACCCTGCCCCCTGAACCCTGAACCCTCGAGCACTTCACTGCTTCCTGCTCTCTGCTTTCCCCTCACTTCCCGCTCTTTCCCAACGATGAAAACCTCCCCGTACGATCATACGGGAGGGTGAACGTTCCCATGGACGAGCCTACCGTGATGTCGCCGACAACGCGGTAGTTCACAGTGCCGGTGTTCATCAGCGAGCGGGCGGCCTGGCCGGCGCCGACCCAGGTGAAGCTCAACGGGAGCGAGACCTGGGTGGTGTCACCGTCCGTGACCGTGAAGTTGGAGTCCGTCGCGCCGGTGCCGAGCGGGATGCTGTCCACGAAGAGCTTGTACGTGAGTCGGGTGGCGTCGAGGTCGAAGCGATTCGGATTGTAGACGTTCAACATGATGTCCACCGAGCCGCCGTTGAAGCCGATGCCGTTCACTCTCACATCCTTCAGCGTGACTACCGGCTCCTTGAACGCGGCCCTGCCGAGGGTCGCGCAGGCCGCCATCGTTCCCGCTGCCACAACTGCCGCAATCAGCGACAACCTTCGCATTCGTCCTCCGCTTCGTTGAGAACCAGAGCGCGACCGCTCAGTCGCGCGACTCACGCTTCTCCCTCAGTTCCGACCAGTACGCCAACCTCTTCGCTATCTCCCTCTCGAAGCCGAAGCGGCCCGGCTCGTAGAGGAGCTGTCCCCGCAACGCCTCTGGCAGGTATTCCTGCGGGATGTATGCCTCGGCGGAGTCGTGAGCATACTGATACCCGCGCCCATACCCCAGTTCCTTCATGAGCTTCGTGGGCGCATTGCGGATATGGAGAGGGACCGGCTCACCGGGCGTCTCGCGCGCTGCGCGCATGGCCGCGTCGAGCGCCATCTTGGAGCTGTTCGACTTGGGCGCCGTGGCGAGATAGATGGTCATCTCGGCGAGCGGGAGGTATCCCTCGGGCGCACCGAGCATGTGATACGCGTCGCGCGCCGCGATGGCGAGCTTGAGCGCTTCCGGATCGGCGAGCCCGATGTCCTCGGCGGCCATCGCGATCGCACGGCGAAAGATGGTCATCGGGTCCTCACCGCCGTCGAGCATCCGCGCCATCCAGTAGAGCGCGCCGTTGGCGTCGCTCCCGCGCAGCGACTTGTGATACGCGGAGAGGATGTTGTAGTGCTCTTCCCCTCCCTTGTCGTGCCGCGCGAAGCGGAGCTGCATCGCCTCGCGAGCCGCCTCGGACGTGATTCGGCCGCCGGCGCCCAGCGATTCCGCCACCGCCTCCAGCGCCGTGAGCGCGCGCCGCGCATCCCCGTCCGACTCGCGCGCCATGAGCGCGATGGCTTCGTCATCGGCGGCGATACGCAGCTCGCCGAGTCCGCGCTCCTCGTCGGCGAGCGCCCGCCGGAGGAGCGCTGCGATGTCGTCGTCCTCGAGCGATCGGAGCACGAACACTCGAGCGCGCGAGAGCAGCGCGCCGTTGATCTCGAACGACGGGTTCTCGGTGGTAGCTCCTACGAGCGTAACCGTTCCGGCTTCCACGTGTGGGAGGAAGGCATCCTGCTGCGCCTTGTTGAGGCGATGGATCTCGTCCACGAAGAGGATCGTCCCGCGCCCCGACATCGCCAGCCTCTCCTCGGCTTCCGCCACGATCGCGCGCACGCGCGGCACTCCCTCGGTGACCGCGGAGAACGGGACGAACTCCCGGTCTGCGTAGCGGGCGATCATCCGCGCGAGCGTCGTCTTCCCGGTACCCGGTGGTCCCCAGAGGATTATCGAGCCGATGGTCCCTTTCTCTATCGCCGAGCGGAGCGGCTTGCCGGGCTGGAGGATGTGCTCCTGCCCCACGAACTCGTCGAGCGATCGCGGGCGCATCCGGGCGGCCAGCGGTCGCGCGCTTTCGGGCACGGCGAAGAGCGAGGGAGCGTCACCGCCCTGGCGCGCGGCGCGCGAACGGGGAGCGCGATCGGCCATCGGCTACAGCCCCACCACGGCGCGCGAGATGAAGTACAGACCACACCCCGCGAAGAAGGCGATCTGAGGGCGCCATGCGTGCTTGGCCTGGAACTCGGGCACCAGGTTCGAGGCGCCCACGTAAAGCGTCACGCCAGCCGATATCGCGAGGCCGTACTCCACCAGCACACCCAGATAATCCGTGAGCAACACTCCGAAGATCGTCGCGATCCCGAGCGAGGTTCCGGCGTAGATCGCGTGCTTGCGGCCGGCGCCCGCGGCCATGAAGAGGCTGGAGATAGCCAGCCCCTCGGGAAACTTGTGCAAAACGATAGCCATGAACACCAGGACACCGAGCGCCTCGCTGACGTGAAAGCCGGAGGCGATGGCCACGCCGTCCACGAAAGTATGCAGGAGGAGGCCGGCGAGCGCCGAGACGCCCACCAGCTCCGATACCTCGTGCGTCTCCTCGCCGAAGTGGAAGTGCGGCGCGAGCGCGTGCTGCGTGAGGTGGACCAGCAGATAGCCGAGCAATGCGACGACGGCGCCGACGTGACCGGTGCGCTCGATGGCCTCGGGGAAGATGTCGGTGAGCGAGGCGGATATCATGAAGCCCGCCGCGAGGGCGATCAGAGTGTCGAGCGCCTTGGCGCTCCAGCGCGCCCGCCAGGCCACGGCGAGCGCGCCGAGCACGTTCGCCAGCGCCGCCACGATGGCGAACGCCAGTGGGGTGTGGCTCACGCGGGCGAGAGCTTCAGGGCGTCCGCCAGCTCGACGATGGCGGCGGAGAGCTCGGGCGCGGGCGGGTAGTCGTGCGACGCGAGTCGCCAGCTTCTCGTGCGCACCAGACGGCGCTCCTCCAGCCCCTTCCCCTTGAGGATGTACAGCCAGTGGTCCGTGCGCGAGTAGATGAAGAGCTCGAGCACCGCGTTTATGGTGAGCTGATCCTCGCTCGTGTACACGGCGATCTCCACGCCTCCATGCGCGGCGAGGAGCGTCTTCATCCTCGCCAGCTCGTCGCGCACGTCGGGAAGCGCCAGGCGCTCGCCGAGCCAGCTGCGACCGGTGCGGGCGTCCTGCAGCGACACGTCTACCGCCGGGGGGAGGTAATCGAGGAGCGCGAGTGAGAGATCGACCACGCGCTCCGCGTTCGCCACGAGGTGGGCCACGAAGTAGTCCTTCTCCTCCGCGAACGTGAAGCCGTCGGCGGCACCGCGGAATCGCTTCCAGATCGATGTCTCGGGCTGGCGGCCGCGAAAGAACATGGGCTCTGTTATCCGATCAGCGTTCGAGTTGCGAGTAGAGCTCGCGTGCGCGCGGTATGAGCCACTCGCTCGTGTTCCGCGCCGGATCCTCGAGTACACCCTCGAGGAGCAGCATGAGGACCTTGCCGAGCACGGGTCCCGGCGGGATGCCGGCCGCACGGAGATCATCTCCGTCCACTGCAAGATCGCCGATCTCTACCGGGTCGCGAAAGGCTGTCAGGATCGCCTCGCGGTAGAGGGCGCGCACGCTGGACGCGGAGGGCGCCTCCCCGAGCGCGCGTCGCTCCGCTGCGAAGCGCGCGGCGGCGAGTCGCAGGACCGCGCGCAGGCGCGTCCTCCCGATGGCACCCACCCAGCGTCGTACCGTGGCCGGCGG
>DATCXR010000249.1:0-8013 GCA_036565685.1 Gemmatimonadaceae bacterium | reverse complement strand
GAGTCCCAGCGCCGCTGCGCCCGCCGCGCCGGCGATGAGGTGCGTGAACAGCCGAGCGATCGAGAGCGACCGGTGGGTGATGTTGCGTACGCCGCCGGTGGGCCCCTCGTTGCCGCCACCGTGCGAGGACGTCGCGGCCAGAAGCGCGCCGTCCGCCGCGGCAGCCAGCGCACCGCAGATGAGCGCGATGAAGGAGATGATGCCGTAAGCGATGCTCATGCGCGCGAGCCCCTGCCGTTTTCGGCGGCGAGCGCGCCGCGAAGGAGCCGCTCCTGGCGCTTCCACATCGTCGATGCGGCGCGATCCTCGCTCGCTCCCTCGGGGTGCGAGTACCCGAGCGCGTGCAGCGTGCCGTGCACCACCAGCCGTGCCAGCTCTTCGGCGACCGTCACTCCAAGCTCGCGCGCGTTCGCGCGCGCCACGTCGGGAGCGATGTACACGTCGCCCGCTACCGGGACGTCGGGCGCGCTCCGAACGAGCTCGAAGGAGATGACGTCGGTGGCCCCGGATCGGCCCAGATGCCGCCGGTTCAGCGCTGCCATCGAGCGGTTCGACACGAACGTGATCGAGAGATCCGCATTGCGCACGCGCTCGGCGCGCAGCACGCTCGAGGCTATCCGGGCCACCCGCGCGCGAGAGAGCGGAATGCGCCCGCTCTTCACCGTGACGTCCACGGAGATGCTCATACCTGAGCGAACTCCGATGTCACGCCTCCGCTCGCTGAAGGGTAGTCGATGCGGCTGTGGTACATGCCGACCAGCATCCGCTCGAACTGCGCCTTGACGATGTCGAGCTGGCGGAGGGTGAGTGGAGCGTCGCGCAACTGCCCCTGCTCCATCTTCTGTCGCACGATGTGATCGATCACCTCGCGAATGCGAACGGGCGACGGATCGGTGAGGACACGGACCGCTGCCTCCACGCCGTCGGCGAGCATGCAGACGGCCGTCTCGGCCGTTTGTGGAATCGGGCCGGGATAGGCGTAGTCGCTCGTGTTCGACGGCGGGCCGCCATCGCGCTCCTTCGCTTTCTCGAGGAAGTAGGCGATCGGCGACGTGCCGTGGTGCTGGGGGATGAAAGACGCGATTGCCTGGGGGATGTGGTACTCCGTAGCCAGCTCCATCCCCTCGCGCACGTGATTGCGGATGATGGATGCGCTCGTGCCCGGCTTGAGCTTGTCGTGCGGGTTGCGACCACCCGCCTGGTTCTCGACGAAGTATTGCGGCTTCTTGAGCTTCCCGATGTCGTGGTAGTAGGTCCCCACGCGGCCCAGGAGCCCGTTCGCTCCGATGGCGTTGCACGCACCCTCCACCAGGTTGGCCATGGCTATGGTGTGCGCGTAGGTGCCAGGCGCCTCCAGGCTGAGCCGCCTGAGGAGCGGACGGTTGAGATCGGAGTACTCGATGAGCGTCAGGTGAGTGGTGATTCCGGTGAAGCGCTCGGCGAGCGGCACGAGGAACATCGCGAACACTACCGAGACTATGGCGTTGGCGATGCCGAGCCCCGCGCTCGACACGATCGCCGTAGGAGTCCAGCTCAGCGTGAGGCCCAGCGCCAGCGCCGCGCAGATGTAGGCGACCCCGATGGTGATGACGTACTGGTACGACTGGTCGCGCTTGAGGATTATGCGGACGCTCAGCGCCGCGGCCGCTCCGCCAACCAGGTTGATGAACAGCGCGTTCGTCCCCCTGTACACGCTCTGGCCGCCCACGAGTACCGCGAGGATCATCGCGGCGATCATACTGATGCGTGGGTCGAAGAGGACGCTGAACATGATCGCCGCCAGCGCCACCGGCACCAGCTCCGGATGCACCGGTCGCCAGTGAGATGCGATCGCGGCGGCGATGAGCACCAGGAGGTACACTGCCGCGAAGAGCGAGAGCGAGCGGAACGACTTGTAGAGCTGCGGCCTGAAGAGCACCATCGCGATCCCGAAGATCGCGAGAAGGATCGCGTTGTAGGCGATGCTGCCCACGATGCGCCCCGCGGCGCGCTGGCCGCGCTCGCGTCCCTGCATGGCGTCGTGGAGCGCGCGCATCTTGTCGAACTCCGGGCGACCGACCACCTCGTGCTCGCCCACGATCTTCTCGCCCGTTCTCACCTGGTAGCGGTTCGTGTCCACCGAGGCGCGGAGCTCCTGGCGCCGCCGCTCGGTAGCAACTCGATCGGGCACCACCGTCGGGTGGAAGAAACTGCTGAGAAGCTTCAGATACAGGCCTTCCGCCACCGAGGAATTCCGATCGGGCTGCAGCGCGCGCGCACGGTTGAGCAACGAACCGAAGGTGAGCAGGCTGTCCACCATCACGCTCCGCTCGTCGCCGCCGCGGCGCACTATCACGTCGCCGCGCAACTGCTCGATGGCGCTCCCGGCCACGATGCCGCCCGAGAGCCAGCGCGCGAACACACGGCGTACGGCGTCCTCGATCGCGCGCCGACGCGCCGCCACCACGAGGTAGTCCGCTTCGTCGGAGGTCATACTCACTCCGAGCTGGGCGGCTGCCTGCTGGATCGCGACACTCACCGCGGCCGTCGTCTGCTTCCCGGTCTGCGTGCGCTCCTCGCGCTCGGCGACGCTCGCCACCGAGTCCATGAAGGTGCGAAGCTGCCCCTGCGCGGAGTCGAGCGCGGCCTGCGAGTAGTCGAAGATCGGCTTGGCCGAGCGCGCCAGCTCGTCGCGCTCCCTCGTCAGCTCCTCCTCGGTCTTGGGGACCGTGAAGGCGAAGGGAGCGATGACGTTCTTAGTCGCCACCGAGCCCACCTCGAAGATGGGCGAGTCCACGGCGGGCGCGTTCGGGAAAAGGAGATACGTGACGATCGCGAGCGCGAGCAGCAGCCCGACTCGCGCGGCGTGATAGAGCACGCCATCGAGTCGTCGCGGAGGTGGCTCCTCTTCCATGGGGGCCAGCTCCAGCTGTCCGCGTACCGGGCTCGGCATCCTCTACTCGGCTCCAGCGCCGGCGTCGCGCGCGTACGCCTTGATGATCTCGCGCACCAGCCGGTGGCGGATGACGTCGGACTCGGTGAGATACTGGAATCCGATCCCGTCTATCCCACGCAGGATGCGCTCGATCTCGATGAGCCCCGACTGCTCGCGGGAGGGGAGATCGATCTGCGTCTTGTCGCCGGTGATCACCGCCTTGGAGTTAACTCCCAGGCGGGTGAGGAACATCTTCATCTGCGCGCTGGTGGCGTTCTGCGATTCGTCCAGGATCACGAATGCGTCGGCCAGCGTGCGGCCACGCATGTAGGCGAGCGGCGCGATCTCGATGGTGCGCGTCTCGAGGGCCTTCTGCACCCGCTCGGGTGGCATCATGTCGTCGAGCGCGTCGTAGAGAGGACGCAGATACGGATCTACCTTCGCCTGCAGATCGCCGGGGAGGAAGCCGAGACTCTCTCCCGCCTCCACCGCCGGCCGGGCGAGGATGATCCTGCGCACCCGCTTGCGCGCGAGCGCTTCCACGGCCATCGCAACGGCCAGGTAGGTTTTCCCCGTTCCGGCCGGCCCGATCCCGACAACGATGTCATTGTCCGAGATGCACTGCATGTATGCTGCCTGACCAGGCGTCTTCGGCTGCACGATCTTGCGTGTGCCGGGCAGGACAATGCGCTGGTCGCCCGTAGTGCCCGTGCCATTCCCGTTACCATCGCCATCGGACGAAGCGATCTCCTCGCTCATGCGGAGAATGTCATCCGGGGTGAGCGGCATCAGCTGCCGCGCCGTATCCACCATGCGCTGAGCTACCGGGGTGGCTTTCTCCACCGCGCCGGCGGGACCGGTCAGCGTCAGCGCTTCGCCGCGCAGCGAAACCTTGGCGCCCGTGAGCCGTGCCAGCTCGATGAGGTTGGCGTCGTTCACCCCCGCGAGGGTGAGAAGGTCGGCGCCTTCGGTGTTCAACTTCTGCGTGACCGAATCGTCACTCACTTATCGCAACTCCTGTCGTTACCACCGTCGCCTCGTCCCTCCACGCGAACGTGCAGCTCGCGTAGCTCGCGCTCGGGCACGGGGCTCGGAGCGCCCTCGAATAGAGCGCTCGCCTGCGTCGTCTTGGGAAATGCTATCACGTCGCGCAGCGATCCGGCCCCGGAGAGGAGCATCGCGATACGGTCGAAGCCGAGCGCGATCCCGCCGTGTGGCGGCGCGCCGCTGCGAAGCCCCTCGAGGAGGAAGCCGAAGCGCTGTCTTGCCGTTTCCTCGTCTATACCCAGCAGCCCGAAGATCCGTCGCTGAAGCTCCGGGTCGCTGATACGGATGCTTCCGCCACCGATCTCGGTGCCGTTGAGAACCACGTCGTACGCTATCGCGCGCGCCTTCTCCGGTGCCGTTTCGAGGAGCGAAAGATCGCCGATGGCCGGCGAGGTGAAGGGGTGGTGCACCGCGCCGAGCGTGCCGCTCTCCGGGTCCCGCTCGAAGAGCGGGAAATCCGTGACCCAGAGAAAGGTCGACACGCCGGCCGGCACCAGACCCCGAATCCGCGCAGCCTCCTGGCGTACACGGTCCAGCGCAGGATTCGATATATGATCGGGGCCGGCCACGAGGAGCGCCAGATCGCCGGGCTCGAGTCCCAGCCGCTCCGCATCTGCCTGCTCGAGGTACTTAGCCACCGGGCCCGAGAGCTCGCCGGTAGCGGCGTCGCGCTTGAGGCGCAGCAGCCCACTCGCACCCGCGCCCCGTGCCAACTCCTCGAGCCTGTCGACCTGCTTGCGCGAGAGCTCCGCACCACCGGGGATGCGAATACCGCGCACTCTCCCCCCCGACTCGAGCACCGAGCGGGTGATGCCGAAGTCGATCGGGCGGAACACTTCGCTCGCGTCGAAGATCTCGAGGGCGTAGCGCATGTCGGGACGGTCGCTCCCGAAACGCTCCATCGCCTCCGCGTAGGTGATGCGTGGAAACGGCGTTTCGATCTCCACGCCGCCCTCGGCCCAGAGTGCCTTCAGCATTCCCTCGGTGAAGGCGAAGACATCTTCGGGACCGATGAACGACGCCTCGATGTCGATCTGCGTGAACTCCGGCTGTCGGTCGGAGCGGAGGTCCTCGTCGCGGAAGCAGCGCGCTATCTGGAAGTAGCGGTCGAAGCCGGACACCATCAGCAGCTGCTTGTAGAGCTGCGGCGACTGCGGGAGCGCGTAGAACTCACCCGCGTGTACCCGGCTCGGCACGAGATAGTCGCGTGCGCCCTCGGGCGTCGGCTTCGTGAGGATCGGGGTCTCGATCTCGAGGAAGCCGCGATCGCTCAGGTAGCGGCGTGTGGCCTGCATGAGCCTGTGGCGCAGGATGAGGTTGCGCTGCAGCTCGGGCCGGCGGAGGTCGAGATATCTGTGGCGGAGGCGCTGCTCCTCGGCAGGGAGCGGCTCGCCCTTCACGCGACCCACCGGAATGGCGGGCGTCTCGGCCGGTCCAACCACCTGCAGCGAACGCGCCTTCACCTCGACCTCGCCGGTAGCGAGATCGGGGTTACGGCCGGCTGGCGGGCGCGCGACCACGTCGCCCTCTATCAGCACCACGCTCTCCTTGCCTACCTGCGCGGCGCTCTGGAGGGTGGAGGCATCCACCTGCTCCGGATCGAAGGAGATCTGCACGAGACCGGTGCGGTCGCGAAGGTCTACGAAAATGAGTCCGCCGAGGTTGCGCTTGTTGTGCACCCAGCCGCCGAGCCGCACGGCGCTGCCTACATCCGGGAGGCCGAGCGTGCCAGCATAGTTTGTACGGTACGTTGTGATGGCACCAGCGAGAGTACTCACGCCTCGCGTCTCTCCCGCACTCTCGACGCCATCGTCGCCGCGAGAGTGCCAATGGTCGCACCCGAGATGTCGGCCAGCCAGTCGAAAACGTCCATGGACCTGCCTGGAATGAATTGTTGATGCCACTCGTCCACCGCTGCGAAGATGGCGATCCCCAGCATCACCACCAGAACCGCCTGTAGCAGCGGCCGGCCCGCGCGCAGGAGCGACCTCACCGCCAGAAACGCGAAGATCGCGTACATGGTCCCGTGCACGAGCTTGTCGCTATCACGGAAGCTCATGAAGCTGACGTGCGGGATGTCGGAGCCGGGGATGGAAGTCAGCAGCAGTATGAACGCCGCCCACAGCGCGGGCGGCCCCCATTGTCGAACGCTCACCCTGCCTCCGAATCGCGTATCATTCGCAGAAAATCCTCGGAGGAGCGGGCAGCGAGAAGGTCCGTCCGGAGCGACTCTCGCCGGAGCAGACGGGAGATGCGGCTCAGCGCCTTGACGTGCGCGCCGGAGGCACTCTCGGGTCCCACCAGGAGAAAGAAGAGCCGCACGGGCTTGCCATCGAGTGCGTCGAAGTCGATCGCCTCGGGCGCTACGCCGGCGGCTAGCACGAGCTGGTCTATGTGAGGCGTTTTCCCGTGCGGTATCGCCACACCGCCCCCTACCCCCGTACTGAGCACCATCTCGCGCTCCCGTACCGAGGAGAGAATGGCGCCTGTGTCGCGGTTCTCGCGCCCACTGGTCACCAGCTCCACCAACTCCTGCAATACATCACTTTTAGTGCGGCTGTCGAGCGGCACCTTCACTCGCTCCGCCGACAGCAGCTCAGAAAGAAGCACGTAGGCTCCGCTTATCGAACGTGATCCCGAACACTAACAACACCACAGGCCGCCCGAAAGCACGCGCCGCCCGGGCAGACTCGTGGCTGTCGTTGTCATCTCAATGGCCTACTTGAATTTAACTCGGAAGAGCCGCATGTGCCATGCGGCGCCGGAGCCCGATTTTCACGCCGAGCACGAGAGCGATCGCACTCCAGGAAGGTTAGATTCAGGGCGTATGCATAGCGATACGGATAGAGCGATCGGTGCGGCTGGCGTCGCCGGCACCGCGGAGCCGGCGAAGGTGAATCCGCTGAACCTGGCCCCTGCGGAGGCCGAGCGCCTCCTCACGGATTTCGCGCTCGCCGAGGGTGAGCCGGCGTACCGGAGCGCGCAAGTGGCGCGCCGCCTGTGGAAGAACCCGACGCCCAGCTTCGCCGCGATGACGGAACTGCCGGCGGCTTTTCGCGAGCGGCTGGCCGAGCGCTTCGAGCTCCCGCGCCTCGGCCTCCTCTCGCGCCAACGCTCGACGGACGGGACGCAGAAATTCCTCTTCGGGCTCCCGGACGGTCAGGGGATCGAAACCGTGGCGATCCCCGAAACGGGGCGTCTCACCCTCTGCATATCCTCCCAGGCCGGGTGTGCTCTCCAGTGCGCCTTCTGCGCGACGGGTCGCATGGGATTCCAGCGCAATCTGGAGCCGTGGGAGATCGCCGGGCAGGTTCGCGAGATGCGACTCATCGAAGAGCCGATCGAGGTCACGAATGTCGTGTTCATGGGGATGGGTGAGCCGCTCATGAACTGGCGCGCGGTCGCGCCGGCGCTCACGATCCTCAACTCGCCAGACGCGCTCGGAATCGGCGCCAGGCACATCACCGTGTCAACGGTGGGCGTGCTCCCCGGTATCGTGGCTCTCTCCGAGAGGCCGGAGCAGTTCCGGCTGGCCATCTCCATCCACGCGCCGAGCGATGAGCTGCGCAGGGAGCTCATGCCCATCAACACGAAGTTCCCGCTGGCGGATGTGATCGAGGCTGCCAAGTCGTTCGACCGGAGGGTGACCTTCGAGTACGTGATGCTGCGAGATGTGAACGACGCGCCGGAGCACGCGCGTCGGCTGGCCGAGCTGGCCAGGGAGTGTCGTGCGTTCGTGAACCTGATCCCTCTGCACGAGGGGGGAGCGATGGAATTCCGCGCTACCCCGCCCGACCGGATCGCGGCCTTCGCGCGCTCCGTGCGCGCCGGTGGCGTGCAGGTGGCCGTGCGGCGCAGTCGCGGCGAGGACATCGCCGCGGCGTGCGGCCAGCTACGGGCTGAACGGCTGCGCCGGCGCGCGCCACGCGCTGCCGAGCACCACGGTGACGTCCACGTAGCGTGAGGTGTCGGGGCGCGCCTCCACGCGCGCGCCGCCTAACGCCTCGCCGACGAGGCGCGCCCATTCCAGATGATTCGATCGGTCCAGCACG
>DATCXR010000235.1:0-11780 GCA_036565685.1 Gemmatimonadaceae bacterium | reverse complement strand
TCCACACGATCGCCGATAGCCACGCCGCCACCGTGAACTGGAACGCTCTACGCTGCTCAGCCCAGCCAGCCTCGGTGAAGTAGCGCTGACCGGCGTGCGGCCCGAGCCAGTACAGCCGAAGGTAGTGGGACCGGCCGAACTCTGACAGTTGGCGCCGTGCGCGACGTGTATGACGGACCGCGAGGATAAAAAGCGTCGCGGGGACGACCAGAAAAAGCCAGTGCACTCGAGATCTGTATGGCGCTGCGATCTAACGCAAAGTAGGCAGACCTGCCTAATTCCCCGTGAACATGCTGCCCCACGGCCTAATCCGGAAGTGATGGCTGAGCAGCTGGCGCCGGAAGCTGCCCAACGACCAGGCGATGCATTACCCTGGCGGCTCGGGCGCGGGGAATTAGGCGGCGGCGGGTCGCGACCTAATTCGCGGGGGCGCGGCCGAACCCAAGCGGGGGCCTCGCCCGAAAGGTCCGCGCAGCACGAAGCCGGAGCGCCTCACAGAAGGTCCGCCGGGCTGCGCACCCCTCGACCACCGCGATTCAGAACGTGCGTGTAGATCATCGTCGTGCTGACATCCTTGTGGCCAAGAAGCTCCTGGATCGTGCGGATGTCGTAGCCTTCCTCCAGGAGGTGGGTCGCGAACGAGTGGCGGAATGTGTGGCAGCTAACTCGCTTCGCGATACCCGCCCGGTTCGCCGCGGTGCGTACGGCGCGTTGCATCGCCGATTCGTGCAGGTGGTGGCGGCGCAATTTGCCCGTTACACGCTCCGCGTACTGACGCGTGGCAGGGAAAACGAATTGCCACCGCCATTCGCGCCCGGCGTTCGGGTACTTCTCGGCGAGGGCGTGCGGCAGCATCGTGTCGCCGGCACCGGCCGCCAGGTCGCGCTCGTGCAGGGTGCGCACCGATTCGAGATGCCGAATGAGGTCTTCCTTCGCGGACCGGGGGAACGGGACCACGCGATCCTTGTCGCCCTTCCCTCCGTGAACGATGATCTGCGAAGCACCGAAGTCTACGTCCTTCACCCGGAGGGTCAGGCATTCCATCAGCCTCAGACCGGCGCCGTAGAGGAGGGTCGCTATCAGGCGCTCGCGCGCCGGGAGGAGCGCCAGAACGGAACGTACCTCGTCGCGCGTGAGCACTACGGGGAGACGGTCGGGCACTTTCGCTCGCACAATTCCGTCCACCCACGCGAGCGGCGCGTCGAGGACCTCGCGATACAAGAAGAGGAGTGCGCTCAGCGCCTGGTTCTGGGTTGCGGCACTCACGTGCCGCTCCTCCGCCAGCATGGAGAGAAAGCGCGCGACTTCACCGGCGCCGAGCTCTCGTGGATGACGGGTTCCGTGGTAGCGGATGAAGCGCCGGATCCACATCACGTACGCCTCTTCGGTCCTCCGGCTGTAATGGCGCACTCGAACAGCCGCGCGGACCGCTGCGAGGAGCTTGCGAGGTGGTGCGGACTCGAGTCGGGTCGATGAGGACATCGTTCCCCCCGGTGGACGTGGTGGCGTGCCGGAGCAGCGACTGGTGACCTGTAAGATGCCACCAACGTACCTGGGAGGGCGCATCATGGTGCAGCACAGCGTACCGAACCGCCGCGCCATGCTGCGGCGCCTGCGCACGCGTCCAGTCCGGATGTAGCCGACAAGCGGCGACGCTACTGAAAAACGGTGCGCTTGACCCGGGCGGCAGCCCAGCCTACGGCCGCCTCGACGTCCCTCGCTCTGCCGCTACTTTCCCCCTCCCCCAACGAACACCCCGCCGTATCTCCGCACGTAGAGCCAGAGCGAGTACAGCGTCAGCGCCACGGCCACGTACATAGTCACCACGCCGACTACCCCGTTGAAAATCGCGAATGCCTTCCACGGCGCGCCGCCCCACGCGTAGTGGTGGGCGGCCTCCTTCGCGGCGAACCAGAAGTAGGCGGATCCCACCCACGTTCCCTGAAATCCGGTCTTCCACTTCGCGGGTCCGATCGCGGCGATGACGGTTCCCCGTGCGGCGGCGGCCTGGCGGAAGATGGTCATCACGAGCTCGCGGCCGAGCACCACTATGAGCACCCAGAGCGGCATCCCGTGCGGGCCGAAGGGGGTGACGAACTCCATCGAGATGGGCGTGCCATGCCCTGACTGCAGCAGGTAGATGGGCACGAGCGTCGCCACCAGCAGGAGCTTGTCGGCCAGCGGGTCGAGCAGCTTCCCGAAGTCGGTTACGAGGTTGCGCGTGCGGGCGACGTGACCGTCGAAGTAGTCGGTCATCGCGGCTGCTATGTAGCACACGAAGCCGATGAGCTTGAGCTCCCAGCTGGGCGCGAATGGAAGTGCGGCGATGATCGGAGCGGCCGCGATGCGCCCCATGGTCAGGACGTTGGGCAGGTTCACGTCGCGGCTCGGCTTCTATGCGAGGGTCTTCAGAACGAGCTTGCTCACGGCCTTCAATGTATCGAAGACTCCGTCCCCATTCACGGCCACCGCCTCGAAGTACGGTGCACGCTCCACCCACTCGCCGCTGGGGATCTGCTCGACGAGGTTCTCTCCGGCATGATATGGGTCGGGCGCCACGCGCTGGCGGTGCGGATCGGCCAGCTCCCAACCGGGATTCAATGCGCTCTGCAGCTCGGCGAGCGGCGCGGCGTTGGGGAGGTCGCGCTTGTTGTACTGCACGACGAAAGGCATGGCGGTGAGATCGTAGCCGTACTCCTTCATGTTGTCGTACAGGTTCTGCATCGCCTCCTGGTTGGCCTCCATCCGCTCGGTCTGCGAATCGGCCACGAACACGATCCCGTCCACTCCCTTCAGTATCAGCTTCCGGCTCGCGTTGTAGTAGACCTGGCCGGGCACGGTGTACAGATGGAACCTGGTCTTGAAGCCGCGAATGGTACCGAGGTCCACGGGGAGAAAGTCGAAGAAGAGGGTCCGCTCGGTCTCGGTCGCGAGCGAGATGAGCTTTCCGCGCGTGTCGGGCTGCACGCGCGCATACACGTGCTCGAGGTTGGTGGTCTTCCCGCCGAGCCCGGGACCGTAGTAGACGATCTTGCAGTTGATCTCGCGCGAGGCGTAGTTGATCATCGACATGGCTACGCCCTCACTGGAAGAGCCGGTCGATCTCGTCCTCCGCGCCGGCGAGAAGCCTCTCGCCCGGTGCTGCCTCGCCTTCCTCCCTTCTCTGGAACATCGCGGTAAACAATGCGTTGAGCTCTTCCACTGTGGGCTTCACCTTCAGTCGCACGAGACCTAGCGTGGTGCGGTTGTCGAACAGAATCACGAGTATCACGCGCCGCACGATGTCCACGAGATACATCGACTCCTGCTCACCCTGATGAAAGAGTGAGCTGAACTCGGTCTCGCCGATGAGTCGCGCCAGCTGATCGTTGGCGCTGAAGTCGGCAGCGGTGAGCGTGGCGAACGCGGTGGGATCGAAGTGCGGTGAGTCGCCCGCGGTGGCAACGAGCTGACCCGAGCGATCCACCAGAAGGGCCGATCGTGCGTTGCTCTCCTCGAGAAATCGCTGCAGCGAGCGCATGATGGCCGAATAGTCGTCTTCGGTGAACGACCAGCTTGCAGCACCGACGGGCATTGTTGGTCCTGTCTATTCGAGGGACTTTTCCATCCGCCTGAGCAGCAGCTCGCCGCGACGGCGGAGGCCTGGATGATGCTCCCACGCGATGTAGTCGCGCAGCAGGCGCACGGTTCGCGGGCTGTGCTGCCCGCGCAGGTAGCCGAGCGCCGCCATCCTGCGCCACGATCGAGCGCTGAACAGGTCGCGCCTGGAGCGTTGGGTCTGCTGACTCCAGACGATCAACCCCAGCAGGAGGCCACCTCCGAATGAGGCCGCGGCCGCGGCTCCGTACACGCTGGATCGTCGCATCACTTGCCTCTCCTTTCTCCGCCCTCGTTCCCCCTGCACCGCCTCACATCGCCCTCCGCGCACTGAGTGCCTGCGCGATGGTCACGCCGTCTGCGTACTCGAGGTCGCCCCCCACCGGCAGGCCGCGCGCGATACGCGTCACCACGGGGACGTGCGGCGCCAGTTGACGCTGGACATACAGCGCCGTCGCCTCGCCCTCGAGACTGGGATTGGTGGCGATGATCACCTCGCGCACCCGATCCGCCCCGCCGTTCACCCCCGTCACACGCCCCACGAGCTGCTGAATGGACAGCTCCTCCGGACCGATCCCGTCGAGCGGTGAGAGCCGTCCGCCGAGTACGTGATACACTCCGCGGAACTCCCCCGCCCGCTCGATGGCGCCGATGTCCGACGCTTCCTCCACCACGCAGAGAAGGGCCGAGTCGCGCCGCGGGTCGGCGCAGATGCGACAGGGATCTTCCTCGGTGAGGTTGGCACACACCGAGCAGCGGTGCACGCGCTCCACCATTCGCTCGAGCGCCGACGCCAGCCGGCGGCTCTGCTCGGGAGGTTGCTTGAGTAGGTGATAGGTGAGACGCAGCGCGGTCTTGCGGCCGATCCCGGGGAGCCTCGCCAGCTCGGTGGCGAGGTCGTCGATCGCCGACATCTCAGAACGGCGGACGGAACGGCAGCGAGAGACCCCCGGTGAGCTTCTGCATCTCCTCCTGTGCCATCTCGCCCGCCTTCTTCTGCGCCTCCGACACGGCGGCGATCACGAGGTCCTCGAGCATCTCCACATCTTCCGCCTTCACGACGGTAGGATCGATGCGCACCGAACGCACCTGCCCCTTGCCATCGGCGGTGACGGTGACCATCCCGCCGCCGCTCGACGCCGTCACGGTCTTGTTCTCCAGCTCCTGTTGCATCTGCTGCAGCCGCCCCTGCATCTCCTGGGCTTGCTGCAGCATCTTCATGAAATCAGCCATACCCTGCCGCTGCGGACGCGTCGTTAGTGGAATCTGGAAAGTATTTGGAGGGTGGGGGGAGGGGAAGAGAGAGAAGGCAGAGAGCAGAAATCAGGAACCGCAAGGAGAAAGGATGCAGGAAACAGGAAACGGGAAACAGGTAACTCCCTCGGGGTAGAAGGCTCTACCGCCAGGAGCTCTTACCTGTTTCCTGTTCCCTGTTCCCTCACAGCTCCTGCTTTCTGCTTTCTGCTCTCTGCCCCTCCCCTCCCGGATCAATCCAACAACTCCAGGTCCAGCGCCTCCACCGCGAGGTCCAGAACGGAATCGCGCTTCCGGAGCATCGCGAGGCGCTCGCTGCGGACGCCTTCCTCGGTGAGGCGACGAGGGGGGGTCTGGGACTCGGCGGGGCGCTCGGGGGCGACGGTGCGAAGGCGGGAAGCGCCGGTGAAGATGGATCCGATGGCGCTCAGCACGTCCGCGGCGCTGTCGGCAATGGGCTGCTGGTAGATGGAGCCGGCGGCATCGAGCTCGAGGGTGATGTCGCCGCGACCGGTGACGGCAGAGGGCAGAGCGTGCTCGAGCGCGGCGGCGAGGAAGCCGCGGCCATCGGCGCGGACGGCGTCGATTACTTCGCCCCAGCGCTCCACGAGGCGGTTGAGCGAGAGCTTTTCGTGTGCGGTCGATGCATCGGACTCGGCGCTGGGCGCGGGGGCCAGGGTGTCCACCATCTCGCGGGCACCCAGCGCGTCTGGGGAGGGGCGCGGATCGCGTGGGGATTCGGGCGTGGCGACGGCGGCGGTCGGGGCGCGCCCGCTCACGGTGGCGTCCTCCGCGCCTCCGCGGGACGAGGCAGACGCATCGCCGCGAGACGAAGAAGACGCGTCCCCGCGAGACGAAGAAGGCGCGTCGCTGCGAGACGAAGAAGACGCGTCGCCGCGAGACGACGATGCACGCGACGACGAACCCGGTGCGGGCGCCGGTGGTTCGCGACGGCGCGAAGCACGACCGTCATCTTCTTCACCGCCGCCACCTGGCGGCCCCTCACCCATCCCACGCAGCACTTCCTCGAGCGAGAGTGTGCGATCCATCAGCGCGAAGCGCACGAGCAACGTCTCGAGGAGGATCTGCTGCTGCGCGCTCTTGCGGAAGCGCGGCTCGAGCTCGGTGACGGCGTTCAGCATCCTGAGGAGATCGCCCGCGCCAAAGCGGCCCACCGTGCGCGCGAGGCGCTCGCGCGCACGGTCCGAGAGCTCGGGAGCGTCGCCACCCAGCACGAGAGCGAGCTCCCCACGCAGGAGGTCAGCGAGCCCGGAGAGGAATCCGCTCAGATCCACACCCGCATCCGACAGCCGCGCCACCGCAGGGAAGACCTCCACCGCGCGGCCGGCCGCGATATGCTCGAGGATCGCGAGGTACTCGTCCTCCGCCACCAGTCCCAGCGCATCCCTCACTCGCTCGGCGGTGAGCGCGCCGTCGCCGAGCGAGAGCACCTGGTCGGTGAGACTGAGCGCGTCGCGCATCGAGCCGTCGGCCGCACGCGCGAGGAGCGCGAGCGCATCGCCCTCCCACTTCACCTTCTCGGCGTCGAGTACAGTGGCGAGCCGCGCACGCACGTCGGCCGGCCCGATGCGACGAAAGTCGAAGCGCTGTAGACGACTGAGCACCGGTGCCGCCATCTGCGCGATCTTCTGCGGCTCGGTGGTAGCGAAGACGAACACCACGCGCGGTGGCGGCTCCTCGAGGATCTTGAGGAGCGCGTTCCACGCCTCGCGCGTGAGCATGTGCGCCTCGTCCACGATGTACACCTTGTAGCGCGCCTCGCTCGATGGCGCGTACATCGCTCTCTCCCTCAGCTCACGCGCGTCGTCCACTCCGCGGTTTGACGCAGCATCTATCTCGACCACGTCGAGGCTCGCCGCTCCACTCCAGATGCGCTGGCACGAAGCACACACGCCGCACGGCTCGCCCGCATCCGCACCATCAGCACCCTCGCCCGCGATGCGGCGCTCGCAGTTGAGCGCCATGGCGAGCACGCGCGCGAGCGTAGTCTTCCCCACCCCGCGCGGACCGCATAGCAGATATCCATGCGCCACGCGGTCGCGCGCGATCGCTCCCCTCAGCGTGTTCGATACGTGCGACTGGACGGCGACGTCGGCGAAGGTCTTGGGGCGGTACTTCCTGGCCAGGGAGAGAAACATTCCGTCCGTCTCGCGGGAGGTGTGGATCGTGTGGCCGACAAAGCAAAGAAGCCCCGCGGGCTTCCGTCCCGCTGGGCTCCTGATGTCATCCGCGGCGCGGGCTTCACGCTCGTCGCGCGGGGCCGCAACCGACTTTCAGCTCGGCGCCCGCGCGATGCCCCAGGTCTGACGAAGCAACGCTCACACCACGTACCGCTGCTACCTCTCGGTCCTGACGGGGTTGGTGGGCTCACGCCCTCCGGGACCTGGGACGAGGGAAATATAGATCTTTGCGGGGGATGGTTCAACGGAAGAGAAAGCAGAGGGCAGAGAGCAGAAAGCAGTGAAAACCCTAGGGTTCAGGGGGCAGGGTTCAGGGTTCAGGTACTACCCGGCGATCGGGATCTCTGCCCCGAGGCAGTTCCTGAACCCTGCCCCCTGAACCCTGAACCCTCTAGCCGTTCACTGCTTTCTGCTTTCTTCCCCCCTCACTCTCCACCGCCCAGCACCTCCACCATCACCTCCCCTGCCCTCCTCGCGGCATCGGCGTTCACGTCGAGATGAAAGACGGCGCGGATTCGGGTGGAGGACCAGGGGGAGGTGAGGATGCCGCGGCGGGCAGCGGCGGGGACGATGGTGAAGGCATCGCGGCCCGGCGGGAGGTCGATCATCACGATGTTCGTGTCGGGAGGGACCACCGATGCGCCGGCGGCGCCGTCGACTATCGATGCGAAGGCACGGGCGTTGGCGTGGTCGGTGGCGAGGCGGTCCATGTGGTGGTCGAGAGCGTGCAGCACGGCCGCCGCGAGGATCCCCGATTGGCGCATCCCGCCGCCGAAGCGCTTGCGAACGGTCCATCCCTCCTCGATCAGCGCCGCGGGGCCGGCGAGGGCGGCGCCCACGGGGGCGCCGAGCCCCTTGGAGAAGGAAACCATCACGGTGTCGGCGCAGGCGGCGAAGTCCGCGAGCGATGTGCCGCTGGCAACCGAAGCGTTCCAGAGGCGGGCGCCGTCGAGGTGGACGCCGAGGCCGTGCTCCTTCGCGAGGTCGTACAGCGCGCGCAGCTCGGTGAGCGGGGTGATCTTCCCACCAGCTCCGTTGTGGGTGTTCTCGAGGCACACCATGCTCGCCGCCGGCGCCACGCGCGAGGTGGGGCGGATGGCGGCGGATAGCGCGGCGGCGTCCATGACGGGGCCGGTCCCGCTCACTGAACGAACCTGCGCGCCGCTGAGCGCCGCGGCGCCCGCGTACTCGTAGTGGATGATGTGCGCGCCTTCGTCGAGGAGGATCTCGGTGCCGGGACGCGAGAGGAGCCACACGCCGCTCTGGTTGGCCATGGTTCCCGTGGGAAAGAAGAGCGCCTTCTCCTTTCCGAGCAGCTCGGCCACGCGCTCCTCGAGCCGGCGGACGGTGGGGTCGCCATCGAGCACATCATCGCCTACCTCGGCGGATGCCATCGCCTGACGCATGGCGGGCGTCGGACGCGTGACTGTATCGCTTCTGAGATCGATTTGCATGGAGCGGGTGGTGGAGGTGCGAAGAGTGGGCGCGCCCTCAGTCCTCGAGGGTGGCGCGCTGCAATCTACGCACGCGGCGCAGCTCGTAGATGCGTCCCACCTCGCCGCCGAGTATGAAGATCACCGCCGAGTAGTAAACCCACGCCACCACTATCGCGAGGGCGTACAGGGTACCGGTGTAGAGACTCCCCGGGTTGAACTTCCCCACATAGCTGGTGAAGAGATTCTTCGCCACCTCGAACAGGATGCTCGTCACGATCGCCGCGAGCATCGCCGACTGCCAGCGGATGCGCCGGTTGGGGATGAACTTGTAGAGGGCGAAGAACATGAGGACGATGAAGAAGATGGCAATGAGCGTCCCCGCCCAGTAGTCCAGCCGCCCCATCACTTCAGGATGGATTCCCACTCGCTCGACGATCTCCATCCCGCGCGACGTCGCCAGCTTCAGGTAGGCGTTTATGAAGGTGTACGCGGCGAAGAGTATGGTGCTGAATACCGTGAGCTTGATGTCGAACAGCTTCCCGCCGATGATGCTCCGCCCCTCCTCGATGTCGAACACTTCGCCCAGCACGGTGCGCAACGTCCCGAAGAGACGAGTGGAAAACCACACGAAGCCGATGAGGCCGAAGAGCCCGACCGAGCTGCGCGCGTTGATGACGTCGTTGATGAGCTTGTGGATCGGCGTCTCGGTTCCCGGCGCATGCGGTGGGAGGAGCTGATCGATGAACGCCCAGAGACTCGCCGTGGACTCCACCGCGCTCTGGTGCAGGATGTAGCCGAGCCCGGAGAGGAGGAGCAGTACGAAGGGGACGGACGCGAGGAGGAAGTTGAACGCGATCGCCCCGGCGAGGAAGAAGATGTTGTCGTCGCCGGCGTTGTCCCAGATGCGCTTGAGGTAGTCCTTGAGGGTCCACCAGAAGCGGGCGGGGAGCGAGCGCGACGATGTCGCTGCCGACGTTCGCCGCGCTACCCGCTCCCGGATCCTACTCGGACTGCGCGCGATCCGCTGGATTCTCTGCATCCGCGTCGGCGGCGGCGTTCCGCCTGTCGGCGCGCACGACTTCGGCGCCAGCGTGATACGCCGCCTTCGTCTCCGCGATCCTCGCCTCCAGCTCGTCCCGCGCCTGCTGCGCGGCCTCGCGACCGGCCCTTATCGCCTCGGCCGCCTGCCGCTTGCGGAACTCGAGCGTGTTGCGCGCGACTTCGAGCCGGTCTTCCACGTTGCGCTTGGCCTGCTCGTAGTGGTCCACCACGGAGTCCTGCAGGTCCTCCGCGGCCCCGCGCGCGGCAGCGCGCACGCGGCGCGCTCCACGCTGGATCTCGCGGCGTGTCTCCTCGCCCGAGCGCGGCGCGTAGAGCAGAGCCAGACCGGCACCGATGGCCAGGCCCATTAGGAAAGTGCCGGCGCCGGTGCCGCGCCTCTCGATCACCACGTACGGCTCTTCGACATCGTAGTCTTCATCACGCCTCATCATCGATCTCCTGGTCGACTTCCCGCGACGCACGCCCGCTTCACCGCCGCCCCTTTGACTTGCTCTTCGATGTCCCACGCTCCTTGGCCGCCGAGCTGGGCCTGCTCTTCTTCGCTGGAGCGGCTGCTTCCGCTTCGTGGCTCTGGCCGTTCGACCCAACGAGCGCGGAGAGCTCGGCACGAACCTCGGCAAGGCGCATTCCCAACATCTTCGCGGTTCTATCGGCGTCGCCACCGGTCATCGAGAAAGTTCTCAACACCATCTGACGGCGCGCATCCGCCATTGTCGAACCCACGGGGAGCGTAACAGTTCCCGACGAGTCGCCCGCGCTCCGCAGGTGGCGCGGAACGATGTCGTCCACGGTTATGGTGCTGCCGTGCGACATGATCACCGCGCGCTCCACGGCGTTCTTCAGCTCGCGCACGTTCCCCGGCCAGTTGTACGAGAGGATCCATTCCATGGCCGCCTCGTCGAAGCCGGTGAGCCGCTTCCCGTTCTGCTCGGAGAAGCGGGCCAGGAACTCGGTGGCCAGCAGCTTGAGATCGCCCATCCGCTCGCGCAGCGGCGGCAGGAAGATCTCCACCACGGCGAGACGATAGTAGAGATCCTCGCGCAGATCGCCCTCCTCGAGCGCCTTCTGGAGATCCTTGTTGGTTGCCGCGAGAACGCGGATGTCCACCGAGATCTCCTTCTTGCCTCCCAGGCGCCGCACGGTGCGCGACTCGAGCGCGCGCAGGAGCTTCACCTGGATGTCGGGCGCCATCTCCGCAACCTCGTCCAGAAAGAGCGTGCCGCCGTCGGACATCTCGAAGGCGCCCGGCTTCTCGTTGGTGGAGCCGGTGAAGGCGCCCTTCTCGTGGCCGAACAGCTCGTTCTCGAGGATGTCCTTGGGGAGCGCCGCGCAGTTGAGCGCGAAGAACGGACCCTTCGACCGTTCGCTCTTCTGGTGGAGCGCGCGTGCCACCAGCTCCTTCCCCGTCCCCGACTCGCCGAGTATCAGCACGCTCGCCGTGGAAGGCGCCACCGCATCTATCACGCGGTACATGTTGCGCATCGCATCCGACTGGCCGGTGAGCTCGCCGTAGTGCGTGAGCGCCTGGAGCTCCGAAGTGAGAGCGCGGTTGGCGCGTTTCACATTGAACTTGTCGAGCGCCTTCGGGATGAGCGCCTTGAGGCGGTTGAGCTTCTCGGCGGTGAGCGGCTTCTCGATGTAGTCGTAGGCGCCCTGGCGCATCGCCTGAACGGCGGAGTCCACCGTGGCCTGACCAGTGATGATGATGCACTCGGTGGTTATCGCGCCGCTCTGCATCTCCTTGAGGAGCGCGATCCCGTCCACCTTGGGCATCTTGAGATCGGCGAGAACTACACCGTACTCGCCGGAGGCGAGATGATCGAGCGCCTTCTGACCGTCCACGGCGACATCCACCTGGTATCCCTCGTCCTGGAGGATGGCGCTCAACCCCTCGGTGATCGCGCGCTCGTCGTCGGCTATCAGAATCCTTGCTGTCTGCATATCTGCGTCCGGTTCCTCTAGTCGCGCCCAGCGGCGCGGAAGAAAAGCATCATACCGTCGGGAGTCATCTCCAGCACCACGTTGCCTCCCTCGATAGTATCACGCACCACGTCCTGGAGCGGCGGTGCCGGCGCGGCGCAGCGCAGCATCGCGACAACCTGGCCATCCCTGCCTCGCTCTCCACCATCGCGCGCCTCGACCGAGCAGCTCACGTGCGCCGGAGTCCGCGCCTTCGCTGCCGCCTCGAGCGCGGCGGCGAGCGCGAGCCGCGACAGCATGGGATCGGCGG
>DATCXR010000221.1:0-2722 GCA_036565685.1 Gemmatimonadaceae bacterium | reverse complement strand
GTCCGTGTTGCTCTTGTCGCCCAGCGCGCGGGACAAGATGGTGACTGCGATCTGATGCTGACCCTTCTCGACGAAGCACTGCCCCAGCGCCTCGTACGTCCTGGCGCGGTGTTCGGTTCCACGGAGCGCCTTCTGGAACTCGGAGATGGCCTCATCGAGCAAACCCCTTTCCTTGTAAGCTACACCGAGATCATAGTGCGCCTCGTGGTCCGTCTCATCCACGTTCGCCGCTACGCCCTGCTTGAACATGGCAAGCATTTCCGTGAAGTCCACCTGCTCCTGGATCTCCGGTTCCTTCACGTCGACGACCATGCGCGTGTTCCTGGTCGGCTCGTCTTCGCTCAGCCAATCCGCCAGGTTCACGAAATCTTGGGAGGCAGGCGCGCTTTCAGGCTCGCGCGGCCGCCCCCGCTCCCGCGCCGGCCCCGAACACGCCGGTGGAAGTGGCGACCGTTCCCCGGCCGCGGGATCCCGAGCCCGAAGCTGCCGCTTCCGTCGCCGACGATTTCGTCAATCTTTCGGACTGGCTGAGCGAGGACGCGCCGGCCCGCAACACCCGGATGGTAGTGGACGTGAAGGAGCCGGAGATCCAGGAGCAGGTGGATTTCGCGGAGATGCTCACCATGTTCAAGCAGGGCGTAGCGGCGAACGTGGACGAAGCGGATCACGAGGCCCACTACGACCTCGGTGTAGCTTACAAGGAGATGGGTTTACTCGACGAGGCGGTCTCCGAGTTCCAGAAGGCGCTCCGTGGAACCGGAAAGCGCGCGAGAACGTACGAGGCGCTGGGCCAGTGTTTCGTCGAGAGAGGGCAGCACCAGATTGCGGTCACGATCCTTTCCCGCGCACTCGGTGACAAGAGCTATACTGATGACATGCTAGTGGGAGTTCTCTATCTGTTGGGATACGCCTCCGAGACGCTCGGGCGCTGGTCCGATGCGCAGCGCTTTTACGAGAGAGTGTTCGCCGTGGACATCGAGTTCCGTGACATCGCGAAGCGGCTGGCCGTCGCGGAGCGCGCTGGAAAGTGAAAGCCACCCTGCACGCACGGACGCCGTCCAAGCCGACGCTGCGCGACATCCAGGCACCGGTGCGCGATCGTCTCATTGAAGCGTCCGATGAGCTGAAGCGCATCGTCACCGCGGACCTCCCGTTGATAGACGAGGTGAACGCGCACCTTCTCCTCATGAAGGGAAAGATGTTCCGGCCAACGCTGGTACTTCTGGCGAGCGAGGTGGCGGGAAGATCGGAGCGGCGCGCGTCCACGCTCGCGGCGACGGTGGAGCTGGTCCACCTCGCGACGCTCGTGCACGACGATTCGGTAGACCACTCCACGCTCCGGCGCGGGATGCCCACGGTGAACTCGCTCTTCACTCACCAGGTCTCGGTGATCATGGGCGATTTCCTCTACTCGCGAGCGATGGTCGAGCTGGTTCGCACCCGCGACATAGACATTCTCGGAGTGCTGGCGGACGCCACCAACGAGATGACCGTGGGTGAGATGCGGCAGCTCACGGCGCTGGACGCGCTCGCGTTCACGGAGAGCGACTACGAAGCGCTGATCCGGGCCAAGACCGCATCGCTCCTCTCGGCGGCTTGCGAGATCGGTGCGCTGGTGGGCGGCGGCGAGTACCGCGAGCCGCTCGCACGCTACGGACTCTGGCTCGGTATGGCTTTCCAGGTGGCGGACGATCTGCTCGATTATACCGCCGACGCCGAGATGCTCGGGAAACCGAGCGGACTCGATCTGCGCGAGCACAAGGTGACTCTCCCGCTCATCGCGGCCCTCGGGGAGATGGCCCCTGCCGCGCGGCGGGAGGTGGACGAGCTCTTTGCCAATCCGGAGCCGACCGACGAGCAGATCGAGCGCGTCGTGGCGGTAGTGGAAGAGGGGGGCGGCCTGGATTACGCGGCACGTCGGGCCGACGAGTACGCGGCCGCGGCCGAGGCGGCGCTCGAGGGGCTTCCAGAGTCGCCGATCCTGCGCTCGCTCCGCGATGCGATCGCGTACTCCGTGCAGCGGAGCCGCTGATGGCCACCGGGTCTTCCAAGCACCGGCCGGGCTTCCACGCCCTCGTGCTCGCCATCGGTTTCGTGGTGGGAGGGGTGCTTACACAGGTGAGTCGGCGCTATCTTCCAGCAGGGCCGGTGAAAGAGTTCCTGACGACGGGCGTCACTCCGCAGTTCGGTCCCCTGCCCATCGACCTCGTGATATTGAAGTTTGCGATTGGGCCGGTAGCGCTGGATGTCTCGCTCGTGAGCCTTTTAGGCGTTCTGGTGGCCTACCTGATAGCGAGATCGCTCTTTTAGGAGGCAGGCAATATGAGTTTCGGAAATATCGGGTTCGGCGAGATCATGATGCTCCTGGTCATCGTCCTCCTCCTCTTCGGGGCCAAGCGCATACCGGAGATCGCGGGGTCGATGGGCAAGGGAATTCGCGAGTTCAAGAAGAGCGTCAACGAAGTTCAGAACTCCGTGCAGAGCGACCTCGCGGCTCCGGACGACCGGGATCGGCTCCGGGCGCGCGAGGCGCAGCCACGCGCGGAGGAAGAAGCGCCGCGGCCAGAGCCGAAGCGCCTGCTGCAGTAGAACGACGGGGTCAGGTCTTTAATTTCTAGAGACGGGGTCAGGTCTTTAATTTCTAGAGACGGGGTCAGGTCTTTAATTTCGAGCGGGCTCAACCATATCTCTGCTATGGTTGAGCCCGCTCGAAATTAAAGAC
>DATCXR010000200.1:0-6713 GCA_036565685.1 Gemmatimonadaceae bacterium | reverse complement strand
CTCTACCTGAGTAGTTACGATTCCAGACCTGACCCCGCCTATTCGAAGGGCCCCGACCCGGATTGGATCGGAGCCCTTCGAAGAGTGACCGCCGAGCGAATGCCGCTTACGGCACGTTGGGGTTGTTGAAGCGCTCGATGTCGGGGAGCGGGAGGCAGGTGGTGGTACCGTAGAAGCCACCCTTAGGGAACGACGCACCCGGCGCAGGCACCTGTGCAAGCTGGAAGCGCTGGATATCGTACTGCCGGAAGCCCTCGGCGAAGAGCGTCACACGCCGCTCGTGCGCGATGAGATCCTTGATCGACGCCGCATCGGTCGCGCCGGAGTAGGCAGTCACACCATAGTCGCCGCGAATGTCGTTGATGATCGTCACGGCGTCGCTTCCACCCTTGGCCTCGGCCAGGATCAGACGAGCCTCATCGTAAGTGGCAATGCGAATCGGGCTGTCGCTGCCGGTGTACTTGTCCACTCCCCAGATATCCTCATCCGGGTCCGCGGCGTTCGTGGGAACGTCGCTCACGGCAGCGCGCGGGTCGAGCGCGCCCTCGGTTTCGATACCGCGAGACTCGGGAGCCACGGTGTACAGACCGAACTGGGTCGTGGACGAGTAGACGCGGTTGTAGCGCCGGCTCTGGTCGGAGGCGTAGGTGGCATCGTACTCGAACCCGGCGGGCACCTGCTCGGCATCGGTGATGGCGCCGGCGGTGTTTCCCTGGAAGAGTCGCACTCTCGCGCGCCCCACCAGCGCGGCGTTCACGATGTCATCGTCCCCGGTCTGAGTGCCGGCATCGATCGCGGTGCTGAAGCGGTCCTCCGCCCGGGCGAAGATCGCCTGCTGATCGATTGGTGCTTCGAGATCGAATGCAGCCGTGCACATCGCCATCCCGAGCGCGGCATGGCTGAAGCCCGAGTAGAGCGCGGACTTCGCGATCAACTCCGTCCGCTCCGAACCGACCTCCTCATCCGTCCACGTCTGCAACTTGGTGAGCGCGTTGTCGGCCTGCCAGCGAGCCGTGGAGAGCGGAGTGTAGATGCCGGGGTTCTGGTTGCTGTCGCAGCCGTTCTCGCCGTAGATGCCGCCCGTGTTGATCGCCATGTCGCGACGGTCGTAGGGCCACGCTGCGGCACCGAGCTGTGCGTCGGCGAATTCATCGGACATGATCGCCTCCGCCAGCGCGTACGCGGCGTAAGCGCACTCGAAGTCCGCCACCGCGCCATTCACGATGAGGTTCGCCTGCGATGGGTCGTCGAGCGTTTCGGCCGGCACGCGGTCGGGCGCCTTCACGTTCAGCAACTGGTCAGTGTTGCACGCGGTGACCGAGGCCACTACGGCCATCGCGGCAGCAGCCATCGCTATCCAATGACCCCGCGCACGGCGCCTGCTTCGTGACGCGCGACCATAAATATGATTCCAAGTCATTTGCGAGTCCCTCAGAAGCTCAGGTGTGCGCTGAAGATGAACGAGGCGAGCTGCGGCAGTTCGGCCTGATCGGTGAACTGGCTGCCGTTTCCGGCCCCGCCGGATACGAAGTAGTTCTCGGGATCCAGACCGGTGTAGTTGGTCCAGGTGTGGAGGTTCCGCGCCGCGAAGTTGAGCGTCACGCCGCGCGCGCCGACCCGCCGGGCCAGCGACGCTGGCGCGTCGTAGCTCAGAGAGATCTCACGCAGCTTGGCGAACTTCCCGTCGGTGAACACGAAATCGCGGAGACCACCGCCGCTCTGGAACTGCGCGAGCCGCTTCGGGTCGGTCTTCTCGACCTCGACAGCCTCGAGGCAGGTGTAGAAGATCTGGCAGTTGATGCGGATGTTGTTGTCGAGCTTCTTGTAGCCGCCCTTGAAGTCGACCAGGGCGGAGAGCCGGAAGTGCGAGAGGAAGCGGACGTTCGACGTGATCGAGCCTTCCCACGCGGGGAGCACGCGCCCGAGGTAGACGCGAGGAGCGATGATGGCGCCGTTCTCGTCGTAGCACGGCATGGAGCCGCCGCTGCCGTCATCGCACATGATGTTGATGGCGCGCCCGGTGGAGGGGTCGAAGTCCGCGCTCACCACTCGCTCGCGGAACCACGAGAAGGGAGCGTAGCCGATCCGGTGCTGGTAGCTGCCCGGCACGATCGCGGTATCGTTGCCCGTGAGCTCGAGAACCTTCCCGCGGTTGGCGGAGAAGTTGAAGCCGAGCTCCCATCCATAGTTTTCGCCTCTCAGCACCTGCGCCGTGACGAGAGCTTCGATGCCCTGGTTCATGATCTCACCGGCGTTCACGTACTGGCTGCTCGCACCGAAGCCGGTGGAGGGAGCCACGCCGCGTAGGAGGATCGCGTCCTGGGTGTGCGTGTCGTAGAGAGTGAGGTTGAGGCCGAACCGATCATCGAAGAGGCCGGCATCGAAGCCCACCTCGAGCTCCTTGCCGCGCTCCGGGCCGAGGTTCGGGTTGCCGAGGAGCCCTGGGGTGAGCGCCGCGGTCCCGGCGGGGCCGGGGATCGGATTGAAGGTGCGGAGCGCCGTGAAGGCCTCGGGCTGCGTACCGGACTCACCGTACGCCGCGCGGAACTTGAACGTCGTCACCCAATCGGGTACATGGTCGGCGAAGAACGGCTCTTCGTTGAGCACCCACGACAGCTCCGCCTTGGGGTAGGTAACCCACTTCACGTCCTTACCGAAGGAGCTGTTGTTGTCCACGCGCAGCGCCGCGGTGAGGAAGAGCCGGTTCTGCCACGAGAACTGCTGCTGAGCGTAGTAGCCCAGCGTGTTGTTGTTGGAGTAGCCGTCGGCGGTCACCGGCCGGAGGGCGGCCGACGAAACCGTCTCGAGCCCGGGCGCCGGGAAGAAGTCGCCTTCCGCGGTGATGTCGGAGAATTCCTTCTGGTAGTACTGGACACCGAACGAGGTCGCGGAGTTGATCTTCGGCGTCAGGTCGAAGCGCGCGGTCCCGTTGTAGTCGTAGGTGTTGAAGACGATGTCGCGCCGGTTCTGGTACTTCCAGCCGTCGGCGTTCTGGCCCCAGAAGTAGCGCAGCGTGTCGTTCGTGAGATAGGGGAGCAGCTCCTGGTTCTTCTCCTGGGTGAAGTCAGTGCCGATCGCGATGCGATTGGAGAACCAGGTGAAGGGCTTGTAGTTGACGGTGAAGCTGCCGGTGAAGCGGTTGACGTTCTGCCAGTCGTTCATCGCGCGATCCACTTCGGGCGGCGCGCTGTTGAAGCCGCGCACCCAGCCGCACTCCGGCATGTCTTCGGCGGCGCAGTTCTCGGGGAGGTTCTCCGGCGTGGAGTACGACGCTCCCCACATCGCGCCGCCGCAGCCGCCTTCGCAGCTCAACGCGGTGTGGCTCTGGACGTACCCGAGGCTGCTCTGGATGTCGATCTTCTCGTTGGGCGTGATCCCGAGGTTGGTGCGCGCGTTGAACTGGTCGCGGAAGTTATTGGGCTCGGCGCCCTCGGCGGAGCTCTTGCCGGCCGAGGCGAAGTAGCGCAGCGTCCCCGCGCCTCCGCTCACGCTGGCGGCCCAGTCTTCCACGCGTCCGGTGCGGAAGATCGGGGTGCCGCGTGCGTTCTCGCGCTCGACGATGTTCAGCGACTGGATGTTCCCCGTGGGGTCCCTCCAGTAGGTGACCGGCATCCGGCCTTCGGGGTTCATGAACCAGTTGGCGCCCTGCTTGATCGTGAAGTTGTAGCGGGTGCCTTCGTTCGACCCCTTCTTGGTGATGATGTTGATCACGCCGCGAGCCGCCTCGGTGCCGTAGAGGGTGGCGGCGGCGGGGCCCTTGAGGATCTCGATCGACTCGATCTCGGAAGGGTCGAAGTCGTTCATGCGGGAGACCACGCCCGAGCCGAACGCCTGAACCGAGATTCCGCTTCCGGTCTCGTTGTTCACGCGGACGCCGTCGACGTAGATCAGCGGATCGCCGGAGAGCGAGAAGGTGGACATGCCGCGGATGCGGATGTTGGCACCGCCGCCGACCATACCTGTGCCGGGCGTGACGACGACGCCTGGAGCGCGACCGTTGATCAGGCCATCGACGCTCGGAATGGCTGCTGTCGCGGTGACCTCGGAGGCCTTGATGCGGGCGACCGAGTTACCGATGGAGCGCTGCGTCTGGCCGCCGGCGGTGCCGGTGACGACGATCGCGTCGAGTTCGACGGGGCGGTCGGCCATCGAGAACTTGACGTCGGTGGTGCCGACGCGGACCGTTTGCGTGACGGGCTTGTAGCCGATCATGCGGGCGTTGAGGACGACCTCTGTGCCGGTGACGCCGGTGATGCGGAAGTTGCCGTCGGCGTCGGACATTGCTCCCTTCCCCGGCTGCCCCTGCACGACGACCTGTGCGCCGGGGAGCGGTCTCTGGCTCGCTTCGGTAACGACCTGACCCGCCACGACCCCTGTTTCCTGTGCCCTGAGGGCCGGGGTGGTAAGCGAGGCGGCAGCCAGCCCTAATGGGAGCAGAAGAGCGAGACGGTGTGGGCGCGGCGCTCCGCGGGCGCTTCCTCCGCGCCACCTACACCAGCCAAACAACGCTACCTGTCGCATCGCAGTGCCTCCGTTTGGATACAATGATGTATCGTACTTTGACCGCGCTCTGTTATACTATTTAGCGCTCGAACTCGCAAGAGGCCGGTCGACGGAACAGACGACGGGAACGGCGCTTACCAGCTGCCGTGCTCGCCCATCACCGAGATCACGCGCTCCAGGCGCGCCGCAGCGTTCCGCCAGTTGCGCTGCACCGCGCGCCGGGCACCGTCGGCGCTCCCGCTGACGATCCGCTCGATGATCGCCTCGTGCTCCTCGACCGAGCGGCCGATCTCGCCCTCGAGCGCCTTGGTGTAGAGGTGGATGTAGCGCTCGGCCTGCGGCTTGGTCGCGTCGTGGAGCGCCAGGAGCCGAGGTCCGGCGCCGGCCTCCACGTAGCGCCGGTGGAACTTCATGTCGGTGTCGAATATGTGACGTGAGTCGTGCACTCCGGTCCGGGCCGCCTCGGCGAGCTCGCCGTTCAGGGCGACGAGGTCAGCGCCGAGCGCCTGGCGCTCCTCGGGCGCCAGACGCGCCGCCGCAGCCGCGGCGAGCCCCTCGACCACTCCCACGATATCGAAGAGCTCGCGGGCATCGCTCTGCGTGAGCGGGGCGATCACCAGGCGGTGCTCCTTGCGGCGGCCGATCGGGACTATGTAGCCCTCCTGGCGGAGCCGGTGGAGCGCGCTGCGTATGGGTGTTCGGCTGACGTCGAGGTGGAGGGCGATGTCGTTCTCGACGATACGGGATCCGGGAGCGAGTCGTCCCCAGACAATGAGGTCACGGAGGTGGTTGTAGACTCGATCGCTGCTGCCGCCGCGGGTGGGGCGTTTCTTTTTCTTCTGCGGCTCGCGGTCGGCGCTGCTCTGCTGCCTCACGGTAGACCGTTCCTGGCCAGCTGTTTCGGTGCCGGTGGGGAGAAGAGCACGGATACCGCTCTGGATACATAAATAGGCACCATGGGCGCCAATGTACTACCCGGCTCCTCGCCGCCGCAACCGGCGCCAGCAAGGCATCACAACTTTGTATACCTTGCAGGATACATTCTCGGGCAGCATATTGGCCCGCATACATCCGACCCGATACCGGCGACCGTGCCCATACTCAACCACAACGCCGAATCCATATGACGACCCCTGGCCACGCAAGCGGCCGCAGAGCGAACGCCGGCCTCGAGGTCCCACCGGAACACCCACAGGTCGACGTGGATGTCCGGCACCTCGCTACTCACGACGAGTTCGTCGCCTGCGTCGACCTCCAACACAAGATCTGGGGCGCTGGATTCAGCGAGAGAGTGCCCGCCGCAATCCTCAAAGTCTCCCAGCGCATCGGCGGCGTCACCGCCGGCGCGTTCGATGAAAACGGTGACATCGTCGGCTTCGTTTTCGGTATGACCGGCGTAGAGAACGGCGAGCTGGTACACTGGTCCGACATGCTCGCCGTACGCGCCGACCTCCGCGACCACGGCATCGGTCGCATCCTCAAGGAATTCCAGCTCCGAACCCTCCTCGAGCGCGGCGTGGCGCGCATCTACTGGACTTTCGACCCGCTCGTCGCCCGCAACGCACACCTCAACTTCAATCGGTTGAACGTCGACGTGGCCGAGTACGTCATCGACATGTACGGCAGCGAGACCGACAGCGTCCTCCACCGCGGACTCGGAAGCGACCGCTTCATCGTCGTGCGTCCGGTTGCCATGTCCACGGGCGACGTCGTCCCTCTGGAACGCGACCGCGCGCACGCCGCCGCCGCGGTGGGTGAGGGAAGCCGGATCCTCAACGAGGCGGACGGAGCGGGGGCACCCTCGATCCCTACCCTCCCCAGGATCCCCGACGCGCCGGTGTACCGCATCGCCATCCCGCTCGACATCGAGAAGGTCCAGGAGGCCGACCTCGCGCTCGCCGCGCGCTGGCGCGAGAGCACGCGACGCACCATCCTGTGGGGACTCGAGCACGGCTACCGCATTCACGGCTTCTACCGCGACGACGAGTCTGGCTGCGGCTTCTACGTGCTCACCACCGCGCCGCGCGCGCAGAGAACATCTTCGCCCTCGGCCATCCGCTTCCCGTACAGCACCGACGCGGCGTGACCCCCACGCCGAGAGCCGAACCGCCCCGTCGCCATCATCTGCTCTATCCGAGCGACGGACGGCGGTCGTGAGCTCTCTCTCCCAGCTCCCCACGAGGTGACTCGATGCTCCGCATAGAACGGAT